>DATKWR010000355.1:0-6404 GCA_035529475.1 Sedimentisphaerales bacterium
GATGCCGATACAGGCGAGCTTCTCTGGACGGCACCGCTGAGAAATCCCTTTGGCACCAACATCTCGACCCCCATCTATGGCGACGGATGTGTGTTCTATGTAACGCCCTACGCCGAGCTGGGCAGGGCCTATCGACTCCGAGCCGAAGGCCAGGGCATTCGCGCCGAGCACCTGTGGACCCATCCACTGGATACGGTCACCGGTTGCGGGGTCCTTGTGGATGGCACACTCTTTGCCGCCGGATACAAAACGTCGAAATGGTGGTTCGGTGTTGATTGGCAAACGGGTAAGACAAAATATGAATTCAAAGACCTGACTACGGGAGCCGCGATCTATGCGGATGAGCGACTCTACTGCCTGGACGAAAACGGCACAGCCGCCCTGCTCAAGCCCGGCCCCGAAGGTCTCGAAACGATGGGCCGTTTTCGCCTGGTGCCTGAGCGGGTCCGCGATGCCTGGGCACACCCGATCCTTCTGAACGGCCGGCTTTACTTGCGCTATCACGAGACGCTCTGGTGCTACGACGTAAAAAAACGCTGAACGAGCAATTTGCCATTGGGCCTTGAATACGGTATTCTTGCGGATATTGGCAGGCACCAAGGGCTGTCCACACAAAGCAAATTATCAGGGAATTAGCCTATCAGGCAGTGGGCAGCAGGTTATCAGGATATCAGGTCAGGAACAGCAGGGATGTTGCTCTTCCTGGTATCCGGCAGCCCCATTGTCTGGTACACTGATAGCCCTATTTGGAGGTCATAGTATGCGAGTTAGATTTGTGTATCAGATCGCGTTCAGCATAGTCCTTCTCTGCCAGCTCTCCACCTGTTTGGCTGCCGAAACCCCAGATCCAGCCGACCCCAACCGCTATCTGGACGCCGTCCGCACCTTCGCCGACAACGTGCTGAAATATGGCCGGGATACGTATGGGCCCAAACACACGCCGCTGTTTGTAGATGGGCTTAATACAGAAACTCTCGCCCCGGTAGTGTGGCGTAATAAAGGTGAGGAATGGATACTCAGCGACTTCGCGAATCACCAGGGCCTCTTGCGTCTCTTGGATGGACTGACGGCTCTGACAGGCGAAGGGAGATACCGTCAAGCTGCACTGGATGCATCGGCCTATGCGTTGGCAAATCTGCGAACTCCGAATGGCCTGCTATACTGGGGAGGCCACATGGCGTGGGATCTTCAAAGAGAAAAAGGAGTATCCGAGGGCAGCTTCGAGGCTCACGAACTGCGAGAACAGTCGCCGTACTACGAGCTATTGTGGGAGGCAAATCCTTCGGAAACCAAGAGACTCATGGAGACGATATGGGGCGCTCATGTGTGGGATTGGACCAAGCTGGACTTTAACCGCCACTCAAATTCTACGATGGCGCCGCGCCCCCCCCAATGGACGCACGAGTTTGACGAGAACCTCGTGTGTCCATTCCCCTCCGTTACGCATAACCTTTCGTTTAGCAACTTCGCCGGATCGTTGTTGCACACAGGCGCTTTGTTGGCGAAACTCGGAAATCACCGTGAAGCACTTCTTTGGACCAGGAGATTTGCCCAACGATGGCATAGTGCCTGTCATCCAGTTACTGGTCTCTGTGGTGGTCTTCTAAGTCACCCGAGGAATCTCCGTGCTCGGCGAGCACTAGCTCATAACCACCCAAACATCAACGAAGCGGCCATGGTGGCCGGTTATATGATGCACGATCGGTACAATTGCTTCCCTCTTTTCCAAATGCAGGTCGGTGAGGAATTGGGCGATGACGGGCTTGACTTGATTCGTTGGGCTTCGGATGATCTCAAGGCATTTGCCCGTTATGCCTATGACGAGAAATCCCTTTCGTTCAGACCGCTTTTGACGGACGGCACGGAGCTCAACTGGCGTGAATTCAATCCGGGATATTTCAGCCCTGCGAGTCTAGCCCCGCAGAAAGCAAGCGGCTGGACGTTGTGGGTATACGCCACCGCCTACCGTCTGACGAGAGATCCGGCCCACTGGAAATTGCTGCGGAGTGTCTGGCGAGGATTCGATCTCGGTGACCTCGGCACAGAAGCTGGCGATGGACGCCATCTGAACTACGAATTGAAAGCAACATCCAACCCGTTTCTGTACGCGTGCCTAGATCTGCATACAGCTACCAAAGACAAGGCCTTCTTGATGTTGGCACGGCAGGTCGCCGATAACATCTTGACAGCTCGCACGCAAGACCGGTGTCTACCCAAGGATTGCTTTTATGTGCGCACAGGCGATGAAGCCATGCTTGCGGTGCTGCACTTAGCCGCGGCGCTTCAGGGGAAATCGCACAAGATTCCGCAGCCCAAGGTTGACCGTCAGTACTTCCACTGCGCCTTCTCTGATGCTGTCGGAAGCGGTCGTACTGAGACAGATGCACGGGTATGGGATGAGCCCCTATTCTACGGTAAGCGCAAGGAGTATAGCATCTTGCCTGCCGACTCCAATGGACCGCCAATATCAATAGGCGAAGCGATCTCCATGGGCAATATGGGAATCACAAAGACTCTATTTGCCCGAGAAACTGATATCGAGAACAGGAACCGCTTACTATTTCCTGCTGTCCAGAGCGGAAATGAAGACATTGTCGAATTCTTTTTGCTAAATGGCGCCGATGTCAATGTGAGAAATGGCTGGCAGGAGGAAACGCCTCTGCACCTCGCAGCTGCTTTGAAAGACGCTAGTAAGATGATTGAACTGCTCATTGACAAGGGTGCTGATCCAAATGCCAAGAATTGGAAGGGTGACACCCCTCTTCAGTATGCTGCGCACTACGATCACAAGAAGATTGTTGAATTGCTTTTGCAGAAAGGAGGGGACATTACCAATCTTCACATAGCCACGTATATGGGAGATTTAAGCAGAGCAGAAGCCTTCATCAAGGAAGGTGTTGATATTAATGCTCGGGATGGGCATGGTTGCGCACCGTTACACTACGCAGTTAGAGAACGTCAGAAACAGGTAATGGAGCTGCTTGTTGCCCGTGGCGCAGATTTGGACGTCAAGAACTGGGAAGGTAAAACACCGTTCACTGTAGCTGTGGAACGAGGCCACAAGGATGTCGCTGAGCTTCTTGCAAACAAAGGAGCCAATGTAAGCTCAGCCGATAACGAAGGAAGCACCCCGCTTCATCGTGCTGTTCAAGATGACCAAAGAGACATGGTTACATTCTTGATTGACAAAGGAACGGACGTGAATGCCAAAGACGGCGAAGGCCAGTCGGTGCTTGATATCGCGCTCAATCAGAACCGCAAGGAGACCGTTGAATTACTGCTTGCTGAAGATGCACTTCCTTCATCCATCCATGTAGCTGCTAAAATGGGCGATATTGCACTTGTGAAATCATTTCTGGGAAAAGGGGCTAATATCAATGAGAAGGGTAAGAACGGCCTATCCCCATTACACACGGCGGTTTGGGGTAAAAATAAGGTGGTGGTCGAATTCTTTCTCGCCGAAGGGGCCGACGTCAATGCCAAAGACCAATGGGGCTATACGCCGTTGTATTATGCCATCTGGAACGAAGATGCAAATATAGTGGAGCTTATCGTGGATAAAGGCGCAGATGTGAATATCTTGCCAAATGGGGATGGTACGCCTCTTGAGTATGCTGTCTGGAATGAAGATGTGAAGACCGCGAGACTCTTCGTTGCTCATGGAGCAAAATTCGATGTGAAGGACAATGATGGCTGGACTGCGTTTCGCTATGCGGTGTCCGGTGGAAACTGGGAGCTGGTTGCTTTCTTCGTTAGCCAGGGTGCCGATGTTTCCAGTCTTCATGGAGCAGCGTGCATGGGTGATTTGGCTCGTGTGAAAAGCTACGTAGAGCAGGGAGCCGATGTTGATACGCAAGACGAAATGGGGTGGACGCCTCTGTACTGGGCGGCCTCCTTGGGCCAGACAGAGGTGGCGATGTTCCTTATCCAGAAAGGCGCCGACGTGAAGAAACAGATGGAAGATGGCAGCACAGCCCTGCATCAAGCGGCCCAGGCCGGAGATAACAACCTGGTACAACTGTTGGTATCGAAAGGAGCTGATGTCAATGCCAAAACCAAGCGGGGGCAAACGCCCCTTCACAGTGCGGCTTCGGCCGGCCAGCGTGAGGTTGCAGCACTGCTGATCGCCAAAGGCGCGGAGGTCAATGCAACGACAACGGCCAACCGCACGCCGCTTCACAATGCGGCTCTCGGCAACCACAAGACTGTAGTGGAACTGCTCCTCGATGCAGGTGCGGATGCCAGTGTCAAGGACCGGCAGAGCCGGACTCCTCTGGCATGGGCGCAACAACAAAAGTACACAGAGATAGCAGAAATACTGCGGAAGCATGGGGCGAAAGAATAGTCCAAGTGTGAAGAGTCAATGATTGAGACTTCAGCAGGAAATAGGAGGTTAGAACAATGGGAAGTACACGAACCATACTACTTTCAACAATCGCGCTGGCAATGTCAGTCTGTTCGCTATTCGGGGCGGCGCAGTCGCCGGATGCTCAGCGCGAAAGGGCCGAGAAATCCTTCGCCAAGCAGGACAAGAACGGCGACGGGAAACTCTCGCGGGATGAGTTTCCGCCGCGCATGGTACAGATCTTCGATCAGATCGACACCGACAAGGACGGGGCCGTAACTCAGCAGGAGTACATCGCGTTTCGGACCGCTCGTAGTGTGCCCGTAAGGGCATATCCGGCCAGACGCCCTGCAGCGTCACTACAAACAAGCCGGACCGCGCAGAAACCCTCGCCGGACGGAACAAAAGTCGAGCGAGACATTGTCTATGCCCAGATCGGCGATAGAAAGCTGCTTCTGGACCTCTACGTGCCGGGGAAGGGCAAGGCCCCGATGCCGGTGGTGGTATGGATTCATGGCGGCGGGTGGCGCAACGGCAGCAAAGGCTCGGGCGGCCCGGCGCGGCCTTTGGTCGAGAGAGGATACGCCGTGGTGGACGTGGACTACCGTCTCAGCGGCGAGGCTATCTTCCCCGCCCAGATTCAGGACTGCAAGGCCGCGGTGCGATGGGTCCGCGCCAACGCGGCCAAGTATGGCCTGGACTCCGACCGCATCGGCGCGTGGGGCAGCTCGGCGGGAGGCCATTTGGTTGCCCTGCTGGGGACGGCGGGCGATGCGCGAGAATTCGACACGGAGGCGAATCGCGACTATTCGAGCCGCGTGCAGGCGGTGTGTGACTGGTTCGGCCCGACGGATTTGCTGCAAATGGACGCGCACGCGATTGAGGGCAGCAAGCTCATTCACGATGCGCCGAACTCGCCCGAGTCGCTGTTGGTCGGAGGGCCGATTCAGCAGGAACCCTATCGAACGCTGGCAGGAAAAGTCAATCCAATCACGTATGTGACAAAAGACGATCCGGCCTTTCTCATCATGCACGGCGACAAGGACATGTTGGTATCGCCTCATCAAAGCGAGCTGCTGTACGATGCTCTAAAGAAAGCAGGGGTGGATGCGACGCTCCAGGTTGTCAAAGGCGCAGGGCACGGCCTGCGGGATGGCGAAGAAAGTCCGGAGAAACTCTTCGAGACAGTGGCGGCCTTCTTCGATGAGCATCTTAAGCCAAAGCCGCAGAAGCTCGCGCCAACGCACGCCGATGAAAAGTATGGCGAGCATGAAAAGCAGGCCTTCGATTTGTACCTGGTGGACAGCGAGAAACCCACGCCTCTGTTCATCTGGATTCACGGCGGAGGCTTTCGCGGCGGGGACAAACGCCCGGTCAACGCGGCGATGCTCCAGCGCTTTGCCGAGCATGGCGTTTCGTTTGCCTCGATGAATTACCGCTTGACCGACGTCGGGCCTTACCCGATGCAAATGCTCGATGCAGCGCGGGGCTTGCAGACCATTCGGCAGCGAGCGAAGCAATACAACATCGACCCGTCGCGAATCGCCTGCGGCGGCAGCTCCGCCGGGGCGGGCATTTCCATGTGGCTGCTGTACCACGATGACCTGGCCGAGCCGGCAAGCAGCGACCCCGTCGCGCGTCAATCCACGCGCATCACCTGTGCTGTAAGCGTCGCCGGGCAGACGTCCTATGACCCTCGCGTGATTAACAAGCTGTTCGACACCGACCAGGTGCACGAGGCGCTTATCACGCTGTACCGAATGAAGGACAACAAGGACTTGGACCGCCCTGAAGTGACCAGGCTTTTTGAGGATGTGTCGATCATCAACCACGCGACGGCCGATGATCCGCCGCTGTATCTGTACTACCCGCAGGCCAATGAGCCGCTACCGCCGAATTCGACCGGCCAGCAGCATATCCACCACCCGAAGTTTGGATTCTTCCTCAGGGAGAAAACCGACAAGCTCGGCCTCGAAACCGTCCTGAAGCTGCGTGAAGACTACGCAACCGGCGACCGGAACAGCTCTGAAATAGTCAACGACCAGGTCGATTGGGTGCT
>DATKWR010000356.1:0-2941 GCA_035529475.1 Sedimentisphaerales bacterium
ATGCCTGGGCCGTAGATGTATTTGCGCAGCAGGTTGTTATTGCCGTCGTATTCGGCGATCACGTGGGTTGCCGGAGGGACTGAACACGCTATAATCTTCTCGATGCGACGTGCATCATCAAGGCCATTAGGGCATTGCACAGTTTCTTCGAGAGAAGCAGCTATGAAGTAACCGTTTCAGCCACCTAATCCAGGGAGCAAGCCGCATGAATGATCCAATTCGTACCCGTCGTAAGTTCCTCAAACAGGCAAGCGCTGGAGTCGGTCTGGCAGCGTCGGGAGGACTGACCGCCGTGACGGCAGAGCAAGCCACTGCTTCGGGCACACGATCCGCCAAAACGAAACAACTATTAGAGACAGACGTGCTCGTTGTCGGCGGCGGTCCGGCGGGCATCGGTGCGGCCCTGGGAGCCGCACGCACCGGCGTCCGGACGCTCTTGATCGAGGCCGAAGCCTTCTTCGGAGGCGTTGCAGCCTGGTCGCTGGGGATGCCAATCAACCAGATGAGGCCCGAAAGCAAAGCACGCTCCGTGGTGCACGAGCTGCTCATCGAGAAGCTGCTGGCCTATGGCGAGCAAGCCGTGTACATCGGGCAGCATCAATTGTACTGCAACGTGGATTATCTCAAGGTCGCCGTGCTCGACGCGCTGGACCAGGCCGGCTGCAAGTACCTCGTGCACCTCTCGGCGGTTGATACCCTCACGCAGGGCGAGCGGGTCGTCGGCGCCGTGGTCAATACCAAGCAGGGTCTGGCCTCTATCGGCGCCAAGGTCGTCGTGGACTGCACCGGCGACGCGGACGTGGCTTACTTCGCCGGCGCCGAGACAATGATGGAAAGGGAGCAGCCGCGTATGCCAAGCACGCTGTTGCTGGGCATGGCGAATGTCTCTCACGACCAGGTGCGTCGCGCGAACATAAGAAAGATCGCCGATGCAGCGAGGGACAAGTACCCTCTGATCCCGAAGAGCTGGGGGCTCAAGCCCGTTTCCAACTGCCATCACTACTGGATCAACCATACCGGCACCCGGGACATCGGGCCATTCGACATGACCGATCCGCTCCAGCGTTCGCAGGCCGAGTGCGTGAGCCGGCGCCAGGCGCTGCAAATGACCCTGGCGATGCGCGAGTTCGGCGGCGAGGCGATGAAGGACGTCGAGCTGGTGGCCACCGGTTCGCGGATTGCGGTCCGCGAGACCCGGCGCGTCAAGGGCGGCTACATACTCACCGAGCAAGATGCTGCCGAGGGTCGCACTTTCGACGATGTGATCGCGTGGCGCAGCGGATACCTCGACCTGATGGGATACAAATTCACCAAGATGATGATTCACGACGTACCATACCGATCCATCCTGCCCGAGAAGGTGGACGGGCTGCTGACGGCCGGACGCTGCATCTCGGCCACGCACGTTGCGATGGCCGCCGGCAAGAGCATGGGCAATTGTCTGGCCACGGGTCACGCGGCGGGATTGGCCGCGGCAATGTCGGTAGGGAAAGGAATCATGCCGCGAGAACTGAAAGTCGCCCAGATCCAGGATGCCTTGCGCAAGGACGGTGTTGACCTGACCATGGGCGGGAAGGTGCAGGAGAACATCTCAGGAGATAGAGGCGTCTGAGGACCAAAAGAATGTAGCCCCAAAAAACAATCGGGACCTATACCTCGTCGAATTGGTATAGGTCCCGAATCGGTACAAATTCCGTCAGTCAAAGGCTATGACGATTAGTCAACCTTGGAAATCACGATCACGTCCAGCAGCGCACCATCTTCGCGACGCGCGATCTCCAGGGTATGTGTCCCAGCCGGCAGCGTGAAGAAAACTGTGGCATCATCACCCCCAACGTTGTCACCGCTGAAGACATCTTCCCAGTGCCAGTTGTTGCCATTCGGGGGGTCGGACCACCTCACCCAGCCGCTGGGATCGAGCTCGGTCTCGGCCGGTATGGAAGCTCCCGGAATGCGGACCCAGAAGGAGTCGCCGTCCGGGATGATCACGCGGCCGGTGAGCTTATAGACCCCGCCCTGAACCGTGAAACTGTACGTGGCGACGCCATCGGGCGGCGGAGCAGCGGATGCGTTTCCGAGGCCAATGTCCGTACCGATACATTTTCCACCTGAAGCCAGCGGGTCATCGTACGTCTTCATCGGGTCGGTAATGGAACCTGACTCGGCCTCGATCCAAATTTCCTCGGAAGGAACCACGATGGGCGGAGCCGATCGGTACAGCCGAATCTCATCAATGAGCACCGTGCCTGCGCCGCCGGTTGCGCCTGTCCTCTCAAACCCAATGGCGAACTGCGTGACATTGCCGAGATTGACGCCCAGAGTCGTCAGGTCAATATTCCACTGGCTCCACCTCGCTCTGGCTACGTCCACCGCTGCACCAGGACAGACCACCTTGACCCCGTTGACCTTGACGTACATCCGCTCAGTGATTGCATTGGCCGAACTGCCGTGGAACCACAGCACCAGTGTTGTAGGCGAGCCTGTCGTCCAGTTCCGGCCGATAGCAAGGTTCGCGGGGTTCACCGTAACCTCGGAGGAGCTGGCCGTGGTGTTGTTGTACGCTAACGGTACTGACTGACGGCCGCCATACACGATGCCGGTCTCCATCGTCGGCTCGAACGCTACAGTATAACCCATGGCCGAGCCGTTTGTCGTGGTCCCGTATCCATCCAGCCACGTCTCATAGACCAGATGGCTGCCCGCCTGGCCGGTGGGAATGTCGTTGTAGGACTCGAAATCGTCAACGATCAGGTAGTCGGCCACAGTGAAGTTCCAGACTCCACCTTTGGTGACCGTTCCCTCGGCGGCTATCTCGTCGATGCGCCAGTAGTACGGCCCGCCGGCCCATTCTACGCCTTCCGGAGGCGTATACGACGCCGTGTTCTGACGGCCTCGATATATCCCTGTTGTATCGGATGCCTTGGCGCCGGCGACGGCGTCT
>DATKWR010000357.1:0-7422 GCA_035529475.1 Sedimentisphaerales bacterium
CCGGCTAAATCTGGAATCGGTTATCCGCAGCATCGAAGGATGGGTCCGGCAGACCCGCGAGGTCTTGGAGCTCCTGGATGAACGGAAGCACTTTCACGTGATCTGGATGCTACGCTGCAACATCCAAAATTACTACGAACCCGCGCTCGAAAGCGCCCGGGCGAAGTTGGCGCAGGCGGGATTCTAAGGGCACAGCTCGTGACAAGGCGAATAGTCAACAGGGGCGTGACACATGCCAGCGGCGAAAGGTCGAATGCACTCAGGCAATACTACGATCCGACGAGCTTATCAGGCGGGTTGGCGCGACGGTCAAGCCGACGCTCAGAAGTTGTTGAGTTGCTGTGTTCGCGCCAATAGCGAACTCTGGGAGTCGCTGCTTCACCTTGACGAGGATTCGCCGGCGGGGGGCACAGGGGTGACCTTGCCCCTGGGGTTGGCCGAGAACCTGGTCAAGGCCCTTCGCAAGCCCGGGGCACACAGGAAGCACGCGCAACTACTGGCCGGCTACGTGAAGCGGGCGAACCAAAGCGCCCGCGAATTGGTCGAGAAACTGGAAGGGCTGGCCGAGCCGCACTTCGCCGAAGAAGCGAAGAAACGACAGCAAATCCGTAAAGGAAAGCAACCGGGGGCAACTGTGGCAAAATTGCAAAAGTTGCCAGTTCACGCGGCGGAAGAAGCTGCCAAGGCGAAGCTCGACCAAGCGGAGTTTTGAGCAACCAAAAGGCCAAGTTGGAGGCTAAGGAACAAAATGCAATGTGCACAACTCAACACCCACAAAGACTTAGATGCACCTGGTCAGCACATATGATATCCATTGCTCGGCATTTCGGGGCTTATCGGCTGCTGGACCCTACCATCCCCCAGCCGAAGGGAAATCGCCAGCCCCAGGCCACCACGGGGCCAAAAACCGGCCCTCCGTGGGCTGTCTCAACCGGTCTGCAAGGCCCGGAAGCAGGCCGGCATGGCAAAAGCTGCAAAATAGGGCCACTTTGGCCTCCAAACCGAAAACAGGCGAGGAACTGGCCGAAGAAGGCGAGATCGTCGCCCCTGTGGCCAACGGGTGGCCAAGAACGAAGCCCTGCGGGCCTCTGGGAGCCCCACGAGGCTTCTGGGGCAAACTGGCCAAAAAAAACTTGCAATCCGGGCAGATTTCTCTTGATAAGGTAAAGCCCATATAGGAAAATAATAGCATGAAATTGAAAGCATCAAATCTTCTAAACAATCCGAAACTCATGGCCGGGGTGAGTCTATCCGCAAGGACGACTGGGCCCGCTTTCAAGCCCCATAAGCCCCGGCCGCTTTTTGAAAGGCAGTATCATGGAATTGAAAGACACACCTCAAACCACCCCACGGAGTGAGGAGCAGCTCGCCCAGGAGCACGGCGTCGAGGTCAAGACGGTCAGGCTCATCGACGCGGTCGTACAGGAACGGCTCAAAGACTACCGGCCGCAAACCGACGCGCTGGCAGCAGAGCGCAACAGCATCATCATCGAGGACTGGTTCGACCGCGTGGACTGGTCGGGCAAGCTGGCTGCCTGTATGCTCCACTCGCTGTTGAAGTCACAATCACAGCGGGCTGCGGAGATCGGCAAGCACATCCTTGAGCGCCTCCAGGTGGACGTCGTGGAAACCGAGGGCTTGAGCGCAAAGGAGGATTTGTACGTCCGAGAGCTTCTGCTCCTCCTGGAGAATTGACGGCCGCTCGGGTAGCAACAATCAACCGGGGCCGGTTTCGGCCGGCCCCTTTTCAGAAAGGTAGGTGACACAATGCGAGCTTTCAGAACATACTACAAAGACAAAGATGGTAAGAAGCGGCAAGCCAAACGATGGTACGTGGATTTTGTGGACCACCTGTCCATCCGACACCGCTGGCCGGCCTTTGAGGACAAACGAGCGAGCGAGGCCCTGGGCCGGCAGATCGAGCGCCTCGTCACTTGTAAGATGAGCGGCGAGCAGCCGGACCGTGACTCGACCCGCTGGCTTGACGGCGTGCCGGCGAAGCTCCGCGAGCAGCTTGTCGGGATCGGCCTGCTCGACCCGGAACGCGCCGCCGCGGGCAAACCGCTCAAGGCCCACGTGGAGGATTTCAGACAATCACTCTCTGCCGGCGACAACACGGCCAAACACGTGCAGCAGACAATCAACTGCGTCATGCGGATAATTGACGGCTGCCACTTCAAGGCCTTTTCAGATATCGCAGGCGATCACGTCGAAAGGTTCTTGGGAAGCCTCAGAAAGAACGAGGAGAATTTCGGTGCCCAGACCTTCAACAGCCACATCCAAGCGCTCAAACAGTTCTGTTCCTGGATGGTGGTCAACCGACGGGCCAGCAGCTCCCCTATAGCTCATCTGAAGCGCCTCAACGTCAAACTGGACCCGCGCCACCCGCGGCGGGCCCTGGAAGTGGACGAAATACGCCGGCTGTTAGAAGTCACGGCCGCAGGCCCTACGCGATTCGGCATGGACGGCTACGAGCGATGTTTGCTTTATCGCCTGGCTGCGGAAACGGGCTTGCGAGCCAATGAGATCCGCTCGCTGACCGTGAGGTCGTTTGACCTCAAGGGCCTAACGGTTACGGTCCAAGCGGGCTACAGCAAGCGCAGGCGCCAGGATAGCTTGCCACTGTCTCCCGAGCTGGCCGAACTTCTGAAAGAGTTTTTCACGAGCAGATTGCCAAGCGTCAAAGCCTTCGGGGGCAGATTATTACAGTTGACTGGACGAACGGGGGAGTTGCTCGAAGCCGACCTTGCCGACGCTGGCATACCGTATGTTGACGAGGCTGGGCGATACGCCGACTTTCACAGCCTCAGACACACGACGGGCAGCCTCTTGGCCGCGAGTGGCGTTCATCCCAAAGAGGCCCAGGAGCTCATGAGGCATAGTGACGTCAATCTAACGCTGTCACTTTATACCCACACGACCCGGGGGCGGTTGGCCGAGGCTGCTGGTAAAATGCCGGACCTCGGGGCGCCGAGCAGCCAGCAGCAGGCAAGGGCCACGGGAACCGACGGCAACCCGGTGGCCGACGATGGCAACTCTGCCTTTTGCTTAGCCAAACAGGGCGGAAAACACCGGACGCCAGTGGACGCCAGTGGACAGGTGACACGCGATAACGATAACGAAACCGCGTTTTTGAATGAACCAGGCAGGAAGGAAACTCAGGAGCGGCCCTCTATCAATCCGATGCCCACAACGCCGCAAAGTGGCCAGGATAAAAGACTTACGCAAAATGCGGAAATCGACTCTGCCATTTACTTGGCCATTCTGGAGCAGGATGCGGACCTCCGGCGGATCGTGGAGCGATGGTCGACGCTTTCACTTGACAAACGGGAGAGCATCGTTAGGATCGTACAATGACAACGGGTTGCCGGCCAGCTACCGGCAAAGAGGCTCGGTTCTGGGCAAGGTCTGGCTCACCTGCTCCCCTGCCCGGAACCTGGCTGCCCGAGAAAGCAGGTGAAATGGACGGAAAGCAAACGAGACCGGAAATCGAGATTCTCATTCAGAGCCTCTTGGCTTGGATGAATGAGCAGCCGGAATACATTACCGGCAACTTCCCTGACGAGGAGCGGATACTGAGTCCGGTCGATAAGTTGAAGCTGGCATGCCACGCAGAGCAGGCTTCGAATCTCTGCCCCCCTGATACCGACTGGCCCCTTATCCTAAGCTCGGATGCCGTGCCACAAGACCCGCTAACGGCATCGGTCAGAAACTTCCTACGCGTCTTGGGCGAGAATAGCGTGAGCGCTACGCTGCTCGCGCTCACGGGCTTGCTGGATGTTTTATGCAAATGCACAGTTGTCCCTATGGTCAAAATACCCAAGCGAGTTAAGGCAGCTTGGGACAATTATTGGTATGCGGTAAAACGGAAAGAACCGTTGCTGCAGACCGAGGATGATGCGTACGAGTGGTTGACGCAATACGGAACAATCGAAGGAACGAAACTCCCGCCTAATCTTGGTGACTTCAAAGACTATCTCAAAAGGTACCGCCGGCTTACCAAAGAAGTACAAGCACAAGCAGCAACTCTAATCAATCCCGACCTACGAAAAGCAATCGAATTCCACGCTGAATGTATTAGAAATAGGTCCGACATGAAGGGCAGATTACCTCCGGTCACTTAACATTTCGGATTTCTGAAAAAATCCGCCCCCCCATTTTCGCTCAAGAATCACGGTTTTTGCCTATTTGCCGGACGTCCGCTACCCATCCGTCTTTATCCGTTTGCCCAATTCTATAGAAGGGCAAGTAAAAAAATCAGCCCAAGAGAAAGGTTGGATATGGCGTCCCAGAAAAACGTGCCGAAGCTCAATGATACGAAGTTCCTCAAACGACCGACGATAAAATTTGGTCGGCTGACAGACCGCGACCGACTGTGCCTCAATTGCCTCAACCTGACGCACATGGCTCACTCGCTGGCAACCACGCCGGAGGTCGTGAGATTCTGGCGGGAACGCTTTGGTTTGCCGGCGGTCAACATCCTGGGCCAGGAATTTTTTGACATACGGGCCGTCCGGGAGTGGTGCGACAAGGTGGATATCGAACAGCTCTGCAGGATGACGCCGGGGAACTTGTTACCGAAGCAGATCACCGTCTTGCCGGACAATTCCCTGGACCTTCCCGTAGGACGTTTTTGGCTGATCCCTGTCCGGGATGATGAATCAGCGAAATCCGGGGAGGCAAGCGATGATGCCTGACAAACTCCTGTGCAATCCGGTCGAAGCAGCGTCGCTTTTATCTATATCGCGTTCCAAGCTATATGACTTACATGCAGCCGGGAAACTGCCAATGCCCATCACTTGTCTTGGACGCAAGATGCTGTTTGTTCGACAAGAACTGGAAAATTGGGTCGAGAGTGGTTGTCCGCCGCGGGCCAGATGGATCGAAATGAACGGCGAAAAGGCTAAACAAATGGCACAGGGCGAAAGGGTCCGCTCATAAATGACCAACACGACTAAGTTTAGGGAAAATGAGCAGCACATTACAAAACAACTGACCAGGAATTGAGCATGGAGGCACCGGCGGGAAACATGGCAACAAGGATGACAAAACCTGACAGGCTCTACAGCGTCGAGGGTGAGGCTGCGGTGATCGCCTCTCTGGTCTTGGACAATTCCACGATTGCCGGTGTGGAAGCTATTCTGGGGCCGGAGGCGTTCTTTAAGCCGGAAAACGCCTCTATCTATCGGGCAATCTTGAATCTTCATAGCGGCAGCAATGGGGACGGCCAGAGCATCGACGCGGTGGTTCTACGGGACGCATTGAAGCAACGCGGCCAATTAGACCAGGTCGGCGGGGCCGACTATCTCGGCAAGATTCTGGACTCCGTGCCCGGGGCGGCTAATGCTATATACTACGCCGGCATTGTTCGTGAACATTATCGACGCCGTCAACTTATCGGCAGGGTCGACCGGATGCGAGAGATTATCGACAATCATGACTCGGTCGATGAGCAAATCGCCGAAATCAGAGGGCTTGTTGAAGGTCTGGATGTTGAATTTGAAACCGGGGACTCAGCCGTCCTTTTGGGACTATCTGACATGGAGGCCGAAGCAATGCAATTCTTATGGCGTAACAGAATACCGTCCGGGACGTTGAGCCTAATCTTAGGCGATCCAAACTTGGGGAAAACCTTCCTGGCGCTCTATATCGCCGCTAAGGTCAGTACGGGCGGACTCTGGCCGGATGCAGAGAATGACAGCGATTGCGCCCCGAAGGGTTCAGTTGTCCTACTGGGGGCCGAAGATGACCTACGCCGTACCGTGCGCCCGCGCCTGGACTCGCTCGGGGCCGATGCATCGAAAATCTTTGCTCTTGAAGCCGTCAAGGTCCGCGACGACGACGGCCGGGTCCGCCGCAAATCATTCAATCTGGAAGATGACCTGCCGGTTCTTGATCGGACCGTCCGGCAGTTGGGCGACGTGAAGCTCATCATCATCGACCCGCTTTCAGCGTACCTGGGCGGCCGCGTGGATTCCCACCGGGACGCGGACGTTCGGAACATCCTCAGCCCGCTTGTTCAATTCGCCGAGGATCGAGATATCACCGTCCTGGGCATCATGCACCTGAACAAATGCAGCACCGGGAAGGTTGCTCTATACCGAGGGATGGGAAGCGTGGCCTTCGTCGCGGCCGCTCGAACCGTCTGGCTGGTCTCGAAAGACCCTTCAGACGTGAACTCGAAACGCCGGCTCTTGACGCCGGCCAAGTACAATGTGCTTGTCGATCCGACCGGGCTGGCCTTTGAAATCCGCAACGGTCGCGTCGAGTTTGAGGACGAACCCGTTTCACTGAGCGCCGACGAGGCCCTAACGCCGTCCGGCGGAATGACCTCGCCCATTAAAGACAAAGCCGTGGCGTGGCTCAAAGAACACTTGCCGCCGGGCAAATCCGTCCCACGAAATGAACTTTATGAGCAGGCCGCGAAAGACGGTATTACCGAAGGCACATTGCGCCGGGCTTATGAGGAATCGGGGGCAACATCCTTCCCCTTAACAGGACCCGACCACAAGAAACTCTACTTCTGGTCTATTCCAGAGAAAGTGCAGGTTGTCTAAGATGCCCCCAACAACATTCATAAGCAACCATATACAACCATATACAAGCATGCACAAGCACGCAGTGTGGTTGCGCATGGTTGTGCATGGTCGCTGGTTGTTCTTTGTTGGGTAAGGTTGCGCAAGGTTGCGCAAGCAGGTGAACCATGAGAACGCGAATATCGAAACGTGAATGGGAACGGCGCCGGCGAAACGGGCTCCGCTTGATAGGTTATAAACCGAATCCGAAAGACCGGATACGGCCTCTCGTAGGTGAGAAGCTCTCCTGGTA
The DNA here is from genome assembly GCA_035529475.1 of Sedimentisphaerales bacterium. Lineage (GTDB taxonomy): Bacteria > Planctomycetota > Phycisphaerae > Sedimentisphaerales > Anaerobacaceae. Next base: position 6,829 of record DATKWR010000357.1, read on the forward strand.
TAGGTGAACGATGGGACGCGGACATTCAGATAAAAAAACCAGCCGGCAGAAGCGTGAAAACGCTCTGAGGGAAAACAGGCAGCGGGCGGCCAATGCCGTCCGGGAGTTTTTTGACAGCCAGCGGATAGCTGGTAAAGGCAAATAAACATTCAAATTGAAAGGAATTGACAATGCCAGGACGAAAATTCATCGAATGGTTCGCAACCAGCAACAAAAGTTTCGGCGTGAATTTGACACCCGCCGAGGGCGACGGTGAGAGCGTCACGTTTCGCGGCAGCAAGTGCCAAGAATGGCTGCATCAGCTTTGCAAGGCATTTATCGACAAGCACGCCGCGGTGCTGCGCGATAATCGGCTGACGGAGCAAGGCCGGAAAGAAGCGGTGCAGCGCGAAGCCGGCAGACTCCTGGCCGAATTGAAACAACGGTATCGGACTTTTTTGGATCCGTGCGTGAGCGCGTACCAGAATTTTGATTCGACGCGGCTGCCGGCCTTGCGGCGAGCGACGGACGCGCTTTCGGCGGTTGAGCGATTGCGAATACAGCAGAGCATTAGCAATCTTGAAGTCAAGGACCGCGTTGAAGTCCTCGAGAACG
>DATKWR010000358.1:0-4037 GCA_035529475.1 Sedimentisphaerales bacterium
CTGCCTTCTGAGTCAGGACTGCTGTCGCTATTCATAGTGATATGTCAATTCAAGTGGTGTCAAACACTCGGTCATCAACAATCAAATGTGTCTCTTTAGTATCATACTGGAGAACGACATCTCCCGACAATGGGCAATGAGATTTGACAGTCAAACGGAACGGGATCTTGAATCCTTCTATGTCGCGACAATCCTCATATTGAGTCGTTTGTCCAATAAAGCCAAGTGGCGTTTTGTGTACGGTTACTTCTAAGGGGATCACTACCCAACGGAAAGGGCTTGCATACTTTGAAGCCAAAAGATAACATAGTTGACTGATTTGGCAACTGGTTAGACGTTATCGCTCGGGTCCTATATGAACAAATGTACCCTTATGAGTTCAGTATTTCGTAGGAGTTGCCTGATGCCTGCCACCCGAACACATTATAATAGAAGACGATTGATCGGGATCGTTACTGCGTTCGGCATGGTGCTTCTGAACACTGGAGTGCTGAATGCCTGGCCGCCGCGGATCGGGTTTCTGGCCGTTGAGTCTTCGCTGGACGAAATGGGCCCGCATAATCAGGCCGCATGGCAGACCGCTGTTACGCTAGGCCAGGCGACACTTCTCTTGCGGCAGAAGAACGGATCTTTCGCCGACTCATCGGGTAACGCTCGCGACTTGAGCGACTTCGACGTTGTTTGGTATCACCAGGGAGACGCCATTCAGCGGAACCTTATGTATCAGGGGCGTAGTCTTGCAGAGATTCGCCAGTTCGCGGAGAGCGGCTGCGGTGTGTTACTTTCAGGCGGTGCGTTGGCAATGGTCGCGCAGCTTGGGCTCGAAACCCAGATACGCCCTCAGCGCCACGAACTGGGCAACTGGCGTGACCCGGCCGGTATGGTACCGGTCGAGAAAACACACCCCGCCTTCAGCGGCCTGGATGGCGATGCGGGCATTATTTGGCTTAGCCGAGGGGGCTGTCGCGCTGTGGCCGATTTCTATTGGGGCGGACCCGCTGAAGGTATGATTCTGGCCAAAACGCCCTGCGGTCCGGAGAATCCTTTGGCCGAATACGTGTTGGGTGAAGGACGTGTAATCGTCTTTGGCTGGCATTGGCCCGATTACGCCGACTCCGAAAATCCCAATCGCAGCAACCTGACCCGCTTGACATCGAATCTGCTGAACTATTTGGCCGACGGACAGGCGTGGCGTCCCTTTATGCTTCGCTCAAAGTACCCACCCGTGGCCTCGCCGGACGAGCCAGGCGTTTCACAGCAACAGTGGCGGGCACTGCGAATGGCCATCGAAGATCTTTCGGTAGACTTTCCGGATCGTTATCGAAATGGTGACGTCTACTTAAAGCGTCTGCAAAGGCTTCGGGCCGAACACGATCGTCTTTCGCCGGCTTTTGATGCAGCCAAATATGCGGCCATCGAAAAGCGGTTCGAGGAGTTGAAGGATGAAGCCCTGCTGGCCAACCCTTTATTAAACTTCGACCGATTATTGATGATCCGACGTCGAGCCGATCAATTGGGGTTACCGAACAACTTCAACAGCAATCCGGACATCAATCCCACTGGTTATGACAATACGCTCGTCACACTCTCGCCCGTAAGGCCGGGTGGGGAATTAGAAACGATCTTCAGACCGGAGGGCGATCGGTTCATCGGCGACGTCGATCTATACTATGATGCGGACCGGCTGTTGCTGTCGATGCCGAACGCCGACGGCCGATGGGGTGTTGCCGAGCTTCACTTGGACAGCGGGCGGTTGACACCCCTTCCCCTGATTGACGAGCCGGACGTGCACAACTACGATGCCTGCTATCTGCCCGACGGGCGCATCGTCTTCACGTCGACGGCTCCGTTCATTGGCGTGCCTTGTGTGGGGGGGGCTTCGAAGGTGGCCAACCTTTACTTACGAGAACGCGATGGCCGCATTCGTCGTCTGACGAACGATCAAGACCATAACTGGTGTCCCACGGTGCTCAACAATGGACGGATTCTGTACCAGCGCTGGGAGTACGCTGACATCGCTCACGCATTTATGCGGTTGCTGTTTCACGCCAATCCGGACGGTAGCCATCAGATGGAGTACTACGGCAGTAATTCGTTCTGGCCGACGGCCATGTTTTTTGCTCGGCCGATCCCGAATCATCCGACGAAGGTGGTTGCCGTCATTGGTGGTCATCATGACCCACCGCGCCAAGGGGAGCTTGTCATCTTCGATCCCGCGAAGGGCCGCCACGAGGCGAGCGGTGTCGTGCAACGAATACCGGGCTTCGGGAAGAAGGTCGAGCCGGTCGTCTTGGACGGTTTGATCGGCGGCAGTTGGCCTCGATTTCTGCATCCCTATCCGCTCAACGAGAAATACTTCATAGTTTCCTGCAAGCCAACGAAGACGTCGTTGTGGGGAATTTACCTGGTGGATGTGTTCGACAACTTCTTGTTGCTGTACGAGGAGTCGGGCCAGGCGATGCTCGAACCCATTCCGCTGCGGAAAACTCTACGCCAACCGGTGTTGCCCGACATGGTCGATCCGAATCAGAAGGAAGCCACCGTATTGCTTATGGACGTCTATCGCGGTCCAGGACTTCAAGGCGTGCCACGCGGGACCGTCAAGTCGCTGCGGTTGATCAGCTACGAGTTCACCTTTCACGGTTTCGGAGGCGAACCGGACCGCGTCGGCTTCGATGGCCCATGGGATGTGAAACGAATCATCGGGACGGTGCCTGTCGAGACAGACGGATCGGCTCATTTTTGTGTGCCAGCCAATATGCCGGTGGCGGTCCAACCGCTGGACGCCGAGGGCAAAGCTTTGGCCCTGATGCGTAGCTGGTTTACGGGCATGCCCGGCGAAGTTGTTTCGTGTGTCGGTTGTCACGAATCGCAGAACTCCACTCCGCCATTTCAGTCGCGCCCGATGGCCGTGTTGCGTCCGCCCTCGAAGGCCAAACCGTGGTACGGTCCGCCGCGCGGGTTCTCGTTTGTGCGTGAAGTTCAGCCCGTATTGGACGCTTATTGCATCCAGTGTCATCACGGTCAACCGCTGGATAACGGGCAGAAGACGTTCGATCTGACAGCTCGACCTGCCGAGGATGTTCCGTCGTCTTTCCAGATGCACTTCACCCCGTCGTATGTGGAGTTGCATCGATTCGTCCACATACCCACGCTGGAAAGCGACGCACACTTGCTACCCGCTCGGGATTTCCACGCTGATACGAGCAAACTGATCCAGATTCTGCGCGACGACCATTACGGCGTACGCCTGGATGCTGAGGCGTGGGATCGACTCATCACCTGGATCGATCTTAACGCCCCGGCCCACGGGACATGGAAAGAAGTCGTAGGTCACATTCCCGCGAAAGCCAATCTGGTCGCTCCGGGAGCCGCACGCCGTCGTGAATTACACAGCCGCTATGCTGGAATCGACGAAGATCCGGAAGTCGTTTATCCGGCGGCCGTCCTTCCGGCGGCGGTTCACTCCAGTGCTGACCCGTCGCCGATTATAAGGGTGGCTGGGGCCGAGCCACGAGGTACGAGTGGCGAGTTCCCAGCAGTTCGCTTGTTGAGGACTGGTTCGGTTCGCCTTCAGGAACCTGCGCTACAAGCCCCAAGAGTCGTGCCGACAGGGCATCTCAGTCCAAAGCTCTCGTCGCCACCCCAATACATGAGCATCACGCTTGTAGACGGCGTGACTCTGGAACTGGTCCGTGTTCCGTCTGGCCCATTCGTTATGGGGACCGAGCATGGCTACGCCAACGAACGTCCCGCTCATCCGGTCGTCATCGGCAACGCCTTTTGGATGGGTCGGTTCGAGATCACCAATCGACAATACGCCTGCTTCGATCCCGAGCACGACAGCGGCCTGGAAACGGGCGAGGTGTATCAGTTCGGCGACTACGAGCGGGGCCACCATTTGCGTCGGCCCGAGCAACCCGTGGTACGTGTCTCGTGGAATCAGGCGATGGCGTTTTGTGATTGGCTGTCGAAAAACACAGGCATGCGGTTCACCCTGCCCACGGAAGTCCAGTGGGAATACGCATGCCGCAGCG
>DATKWR010000359.1:0-3160 GCA_035529475.1 Sedimentisphaerales bacterium
CGCCAAGTCAAGCGCGGACCGAGCGTCCGCCAGAAACGGAGGTCTGCAATGAACTGCCCGAAGTGCCAGGCAACGATGGTATCCGCCGTCCGCGTCTACGACGGCAAGACCGTCAAGACGGAAACCCTTTACTGCCCGAAATGCGGACACCGCCACGAGCGGCATCGGACCGGCCGGGCGACCCTGGCCGCCCTGATGGCCCTGGGCCTGCTGGCCGGCCCCTGCACGCCCGATCGAAACTACGGGTTCATCGTGATTTCCGACTGCTCGCCGGTCATCGCGAATCCGGCCGAAGTCGGGCAGATGTGAGCGCACATCTGAAGACCAATGTTCGCCGCCACTCAAGAGCACCCTTGAGTGGCGGGTGTTTTTCCCTTGTTTTCTGCGGATTCGGTGCTACCATTTTGATAGCGGGAATGTTTCAGGTCGCCACTTTTTTTGGGGGACACGGACATGAAGAGATTCGTTTTCATCCTCGGCATGAGTCTTCTGATCACCAATCTGATCCTGCAGCCTGCCGGCATCCGCACAGGATTCGCCGCTGAACCGGACGCGGAGATCGAGGCCTTGCGGGCGGAGCTCACGCGCCTCCAGGCCGAAAATCAGGAACTGCGGGAGAAGGCCGACCGGCTGGAGAAGTACAATCAGGGCTGGCACGATTGGTACGTCTATCTGACAAAACTCTGCGATGAACATGGCATCAAGTACACAAAGGCGCCCGCTCCTGCAAATGAAGACAGCCAACTCCAGTTCACTTATTCAGACATACCCGCCAAAATTGCTGACATGAAAAATCAGCGATTCTACATCCGTGGCCATATAACCAGTACAAGTCCCATCAAAGATGATGCGGGCAAGTTCAGGGTACAGATTTCTCGGGATTCACCGTGGTTGAATAGCAGTAAGCCCCCATCTATGATAGTGAGGAAAAGAATAGTTCAAGTATATTGCAGTATCGTTCTTCCCGAAGCTCTAGCCTTGGAGTTGCAGAAGAACGTACCCTATGATATCATCGGGACTGTAGAACGGATTGAGGTCCTTAAGCACAACGGCAGTTCTTACACGAACATAACGGGCACCGATGTTTATACGGTCATTTTCAAGGAGGCAAAATTCTATTGAATCTCGTGCGCACGAAGTGAACGCGCCGGGCCGAAAAGGCCGGGATAGATCGGGAACGTTCCGGACGTGATGGTACTCGAAAAGGCCTTGCGGCACAAGGAGTTACGGCGAATGCGGTTGTCCTGGCCAATATCTCGAAACGGGGCGAATCGGATTTTTAAGCCGTAGGTCGAGCGTTCGAGCCGCTCCGCCCTCACCAACAAAACCCGCATCCTATGCGGGTTTTTCTATTTCGCCCAATGCGCGGGCGATCAGGTGTGAACGCGCAGTGAACACATACCGGCGGTTGCGGTCGATCCGGATGCGGCCGCGCGGGCGCAGGTGGGCGTAATGCTGTTGCGTGGTCTGCGGGCTGGCGTGGTGAGTCCAGGCGGCGATATCCTCGATCGGCTCGCCCATCAATGCCAGCCACGAACAGAATGCGTGGCGGAGGCTGTGGAGTGTGAAGCGATGGCCGGCGGCGCGGCAGGCGGTATCGAAGTGATCCTGGAGCCAATCATAGGTCGCGGGACGCTCGGTCCAGATCCGGCGGCCGATCCGGGTGAGATCAGCCGACCAGAGCGGGCAACCATCATCATATCGGAGCTGCCATTCGATGCCCCGCTTCGTGTGCGGCACGCGGATGCCGGTGTCGGTGAAACAGGAGAGATCGAGGCTGGTCAGGCTGCCGCAACGGAGGCCGGTTAGCGCGAGGAACGCCCACAGGGCCTTGTCGTACGGGGCGGACGCGCGGACGATCTGCAGCAGGTCGCGCGGCATCGGGAACCGGACCAGTCGGGGATGCTCGGGCACCGGGGAAGTCTTGACCACGGGGTTCAGCTCGAGCAACTCGTGTTTGCAAGCCCATCTGAGCCAGGTAAGAAGGATGCCGCGATGCTTATTCTGGGTGCGTGGGCTTCGATCTGCCAGCGTCTCGAGGTATCGCTGCACGTGATGGACGGTGATCCCGGCGGCGGGCCCTGGCGGGCATAAGGCGACGAACTGGCTGATGGCGAGATCAATGTCCGCCAAATGCTTGACCGATACCTCCCGGCGGACGAGGTCGGCCCGGTAGCGGGCGTAGAGCTCCTGGGCGGGGAGGTCGATGCCCGATGTGATCCCGAGCTTGCGGGCGGTGATCCGGCTGCGTTCGGTGCGGAGATGGTCGCGGAGTTGCTGGAGGCTGAGTGCGGGCCCGAGCATCGCCCAGCGGCGGATGACGGGGCCACGTCGGCCGGCCGGCCGGTAGCAGACGAAATACATGCCGGGCCGCTCCAGGTCCTTCCACAGGCCCCACTCGACCGGCTGGAGGGGATGGCCGCGGTAGAGCCATGTTTGCTCAGGCGCCCTCAATTTCCGCTGTCCTTTCCGAAAAGACGCCTCGTGAGAATGGCGATTGTGTTCTTGAGTTCTGCGTTTTCGGCCATCAGCTTCGTATTCTCTTCACGCAATGCTACTTCCGATGGTCTGCCTTTTTCGTATTTGGTTATCTCCTCCCGAATCATTTCCTTTGCAGCTCCCGGTTGCCCCGCCCCGGCGATAATGTAGTCAGGGCGGGACTGAGTATTCAGGCAAAACGCCTCCAACTGTTTGCGTGGAAGGGGACTCTCGCCACGTTCCCATTTTCCAAACGTCGTCCTATCAACTCCCAGTTGGGCAGCCATTTTCGCCTGAGACAGCTTCCTTCCTATGCGAATTTGTTTCAGTCTTTTTCCAACTGATTTGGCGTCAGCTTCCATAAGTCATTGTCATATAATGGTTTACGTAATTCCGGATGATGTGTTTTTTTTCCCATTTTTCTATTGACATCCCCGGGATCATGGTGTATAATTCTACGTGACGTTGAGCGTTTCCCCGAAACAACCCCTGACGGCGAGCCGGTCCCCTCCACGCGCTCAACGTCAAACAGCGAAGAGCCGGTGGACCGTCACGGATAGCAGCAGGGGAGGCCCGAGGTTAGCGCCGACCGGCCTCCCCGCTGCAACTGCCTGCACCGGCGGATGGTGCGCGGCGACCGAAGACGGTCGCTGCGGTCGCGACGACCGCACGGATGCCACCG
>DATKWR010000360.1:0-19947 GCA_035529475.1 Sedimentisphaerales bacterium
ACGTGAGGATTGTTATCGGTCGGCTAATTTTAAATTTTAAGAAAAAGGAGAAATACTATGTGGAGGAAATGGGTTCTTTTAATTTCTTTTGTTGTTGCGCTGGGCAGCACGTCTCAGGCAGCGCTGTACCTTTGGAACGGCGGCGCCGGTGACGGCCTCTGGGAGACACCCGCCAACTGGACCGTCACCGATTCGCTGTGGACCTGGCCCAATGAGGAGACGGGTGGCGAGTTCATCAACATCGACGCCCTCATGATCGACATCCTCGACGGTGGCGCGGTCACACGAGGGGACACTCTGCGCATCAAAGGCGCGGACGAACTGACTCCCGCCGTGCTCACGGTGGACAATGCCAGTTCGCTTTCCGTCAACGGCAGATTGTCAATTGGCGCTGATCCGAATGCTGCGCCACGGATGGGTGAGTTGAACGTCCTGAACGGAAGTACTCTAACCATTCTGGATGGTCCCAACGGTAATGACCTTTATGTTGCCGACGACGCGAACAGCGTCGGAACCGTTAACATCGTTGATTCCATTTTGAATATCTTCGACGATATCAACCTCGACGAGGGTGAGGGCTATGTCAATATCAGCGGCAGCTCGACCGTAAACGCTGACGACATAATCGCCGGCAACAGTGTCGGTGGTGTAGGTTACGTGGACATAGGCGGAACGGCCACTGTTAACGTGGACGATTTGAAAACCGACGACGGCGAAGGTCACATCACGATTGGTGGCGACGCGACGCTCAATCTCGACGATCTGATAATCGACAATCCTGACGGAGTACTGGGCACCGTGGACATAGGCGGAGCCGCAACGGTTACCGTCGCGGACGATATTATGATCGACGAAGCCACCGGCACCATCAATATCGGTGGAACCGCAACGGTTAGCAACGGGGATGATTTTATGGTTGGTGACGATCCCCCCGGCGTTGGATACGTCAATATCGGCGACGACGCGACTGTCACCGTTGGGGACCTCCTCTACGTCGCCCACAATGAAGGTGCAGAGGGTCACCTGACCATCAGCGGCAACGCAACGGTAAATATCCTTGACGATTTGATTGTCGCCAACGCCGGAGGCGTCACGGCAACCCTGCACATCAGCGGCAACCCAACGATCAACATCACCTCAGAGTTCTACATGAACGATGATGACGGTGCTCCAGCAAACAGCCAGACCATCATGGACGGCGGTACGGTGATCATCGGCAGCTACTGCACGTTCAACGATGACAACCCCGGGACGGCTGAATTTATCATGAATGGTGGAAGCTGGTACTGCGCTGACTACTTGAATCTGAGCGACAACCTCGACGGCACCGCACATCTGACGATGAACGGCGGCGAGATGATCACAGGCAACCGGCTCAGACTCGGCAAAGACGGCGGCGAAGACACCGGTCAGGTCAGAATCTTCATGAACGGCGGCCTGCTTCAGGCTGAGGATCTGGACATCAAGATTACCGATACCCAGATCGTTCACACCGGCGGCGATCTCCGGATCAACAGTGCCAACGTAAGCGAAGACGACATTCGGCAAATGATCGCCGACGGCACGATCGTTGTGACCGGCGAAGAATCCGTTGACTATTTCATCATCTCCGCCGGTGGTTACACCGCGCTGACCGGGCCACCCGTCAAAGCATGGACACCCGAGCCTGCTGATGGGGCCACGGGCGTTTCTTACGCGCCTCCGATCGCAACGTATGTCAGCAGTGACGTGCCCAAGCCGGTTCCGGACAGGAACTTCATTCCTCCCGGAACGACGGTTCTTGGAGAGGCCGTCTCTATTCTGAACGTGCCGGATTCGTTCAAGGTCAAGGACCTGAACATCGAGTTTGACATCAAGATGCCCAACAACGCCGACCTTAACGTCTATCTCAAGGACCCCGGTGGAAAGCAGATCACCTTGTTCGAAGACATCGGCGCGGGCAGCAATTTCAAGAACACGATTCTCGATGACGAGGCATCCACGAAGATTGGAGGCCCGCGTGACCCGTTCACGGGCCGCTTTAAACCTGCAAGCAGCCTGTCGGGCTTCGACGGTCGTAATGCCCGAGGTAACTGGCAACTGAAGATCATCGACGACTGGTACGGCGGCGCAGCGACTCTGAACTCCTGGCAACTGGTCATAGAGCAACCGCTTCTTCTTGGATGGAAGCCTGCAATCAGTGCGGTCTCGCAGAAGGTCTATTTCTCCGACAACTTTGACAAAGTCAGCAGCAATGCTGCAAGCGCGTTGGCAGGTAATCTCGGAGGCAGTGCATCGAGCGTGGATGTTGGGGCGCTTGCTCTTGGCCAGACTTATTACTGGCGGGTTAACGCAGTGGATCCCAATGGGAACCCGATGCCAGACGGCGATATCTGGAGCTTCACGACGGCGATTGGTAACGTCGTGGTGGATCAGAGAATCACCGACGGCGCCGATGATGTTGAAGAACGGCCTAACGACGCCGGCAACATCGATGTGACCAGCAGTGACCTGGAGTTCCCGTACGAAGAGCCGGACCTGGCCCAGCCCCAAATAGTGGCTATGCGCTTTGTGAACGTCGAGATTCCCGCAGGGGCCGACATCCTCCAGTCGTCCCTCGAGTTCGAGGTCGATGAGACCAAAGGCGGCACAGATCCGGTCAACGTACTTGTCAACGCCCAGTTGACCCCGGATGCCGAGCCGTTCATGGAAGAGGCCTACAATGTCTCAACCAGGCCATCCTGGACGACAGCGGTCGTGCCGTGGTCGGTGCCCGAGTGGACTGCTGAGAATGTGAAATTCCAGACCCCGGACATCTCGGCGATTATCGAGGAACTGGTCAATCAGGACGGTTGGGGTTCCGGCAAGGCGATGGTGTTCGCGATTGCGGACGATCCGTGCAATCCATCCACAGGCGTTCGCTGCGCCGAAGCCTACGAGGGTGAGGCCTCCGCGGCGCCGCGGCTGCGAATAGACGCCACCACGGAAGCTGCTTCGGCACCTAATCCGGCTTCTGGAGCCGTCCGCGTCCCATTGGAGACGGTTCTCAGTTGGAAGCCGGGATTCAGCACCGTGGCGCGCAACGTGTACTTTGGCACCACGTCGTCACCCAAGTTGGTTGGAATGACGACGGGCATTACTCTTGCTCCCAAGCTCGCACCGAGCACCACCTATTACTGGAAGGTGGACGAGTTAGAGGCCAACGGGACCAAACACGCCGGCACCATGTGGAGCTTTACCACCGTGCCCGCTGAGGCAACCGAGCCCGACCCGGCCGATGGCGCCACAGATGTGGCCTCGGATGCGATTCTTAGCTGGACCGCTGGAGTCAAGGCCGGTTCGCACGATGTCTATTTCGGCACCAGCAGCCCTCCGCCGTTCATAGGCAACCAGGCGGAGACCAGCTATGATCCGGGAATCCTAAGGTTAACCAGTACGTTCTACTGGCGGATCGATGAGATCGACACCGACGGTACGAAACACATCGGCGATGTCTGGAGCTTCTCGACTTTGAGCGGTCAAGCGTCGCAGCCCGACCCGGCTGATGGTGCTCTAATTGAGCAAACATACGCCTTGCTTGGCTGGACGGCTGGGCTAACCGCAGCCTCGCACAACGTGTACATCAGCGACAACCTTGACTATGTCACCAGCGGTGCCGAAGCGGCCTTCGCCGGCAATCAAACTGAGACGACTCTCAGTGTCGGCATTCCCGGCGTGCCTGTTCCGGACGGCCTCGTTCCCGGTAGTACGTACTACTGGCGCGTCGATGCGGTTGAAGCCGATCCGAACGTGGTTCACGAAGGCGCTGTCTGGAGCTTCTCGGTGCTGTCGGATAAGGCAAATAATCCCGATCCGGCTGATGGTGCCATAGACGTGGCCACAAGCGTTCAGCTTAGCTGGTCGCCCGGTCTGGCGGCAAAGTTGCACTCCGTCTATTTTGGTGACGATCCTGATGTTGTCGCCAATGCCGTCGAAGCGCCTCCGCTGCCGCTGACCACTTACGATCCTGGCGCTCTTGAGCCGGGCAAGACCTATTACTGGCGTGTGGATGAGTTCAATCCGCCGGCTTTGGTCAAAGGCGATGTTTGGAGCTTCACGACCGCGCCGTAAATGGCAGCGTAAGTTTGGATTCAGCCGGCAATTGAGAGTGCAGGGCTGAGTTCGCAGATTTGCATCATTACGGGGCCTATGCTGAGGAAATTCGGCATAGGCCCCTTTTGTATAAAGACGCTGTACAAGCAGAAACCGTCCGAACACAGGCCCTGGATTCAGCGCGATTTCATTGTGATATCCGGCTTGCGGAGGTAGTTCGGCGTTAACATCAAAGGTTCGGCAAACTGGCCGCTCAAAGCCATTTGCCAGCCAAGCACGTGCACGTTGCGGGCGTGCGGGCTCCAGTACGTTTGCTCGAAGAAGCGAATGCCATCGGCCCGGAAACTGTCCTTGTAATACACCAGTCCGTCCCCAAGCAGCCAGATGGGCTCTTGCCCGTTGACAAACCGGGCGAGGAACTCAGCAGTAGTCATCAGCGAATCCGGAAGGATCTTTCTCCAGATGCCGGCCCCCGCCGCTCCCGGTTCATCGCCGGCTTGTCGCTCATAGACCGCTATGAAAAAGCTGCCTCGCTTGGCATCGAGAACCGCGGCGAGCCTTTGACAGTTCACGGGCAACGGTTGGTCGTCCGAAATCGAGCGCGAGTGGGCTCCGGCGAGATTGACAACATTGGCCGCGACGACATCGAGCGTATCGACCGCCACAATGCGTGCAGCGCTTGCCAGGCTCATTATCTTGGCGAGTGTGGCGGCTATGCGCAGGCCGCTGAAACTGCCGGGTCCGCAGGATATATAGACATGCCCGATCTCAGAAGGCTCTCGGCCGACGCGAGCCAGAAGGTCGCGGATTGCCGGAAAGATCTCCGCACTGTGCCTTAACGGGGTCGAAAATCCGCTTTCTGCCATCATTTTCGCGCCAAGGGCGAGCGCTACCGAACCCATCCTGCTGGACGTTTCCACTGCCAGTATAAGCGGAGGCGTTGTTATGCGACTCGTTGTCCCAATCACCATGTCTGCGGTTTCCCCTTCAAAATCGCCGTTATCAGCACAAAAAAGCCGTTGCCTGCATGGCGTTTTTTCCCCCCTTTCCACGCGGTTTCCATAGCCCGGCGGATACAAACCCACATATTATTGGCCACAGCAGCATAAATCAAATTTTTCTCTTGCAAAATGAATTGTTTTCCTATACACTGAATTGTTGTAAGTCCGGTCGATTCTTGAAACTGGAGGTCGGGTGTAAGTAAGGTAACTTATTCAGAATTCCCCTATCAGGGTGGGTTTTTGGCAGGAGGTTTATTTTGAGCAAGCCGAGTTTCTTGACCAATTCCTTTGGCAGGAGGTCCCTGTCTGTTGTCACGGCATCGTTTCTGTTGTTGATCGCGGCGATCTCGCAGGCGGCCCCGTCACAGGAAAGTGGAGCGACTGACCGGCAGGCAGCGTTCCGTCGATTAGTCCAGAGCTACGTTCAGACCGGGAAGGAAGAATACGACAGGGGGTACTTTGAACAAGCCCTCAAAACCTTCCAGATGGCCGAGGGATATCAGGAGTATCTGACCGCGGCCGGACGCGAGCAGTTAAGCACGCTCACCAAGCAGGCGCAGACTGGCACAACGCAGCGCAAACGCACGCTGGAGACATTTCAGGCGGTCAACCAGTTGATCAAGCAGGATCAGCTCGTTGAGGCTGGGACACTTCTTGAGGGTCTTGGTGCCAGCGAATTCCTCAGGCAGGACGAGCGCACGCAAATCGCCGAGGTTCTGGGGCAGATAAACACTCAGATAGCCGAGCAGAAGGCCCACTCTGCGACCGTCGAGGACCGCAGGCTCTCGGCTTCGCAGAAGCTGGAGAAAATCGCCGAGCAGATCAGAACCCCTGCCGAGCAGCAGGTTGATCGCAACATGCAGCAGATCATCGCGATTTATGGAACCAGCATGCAGCTTTACCGCAGCGGTCAGTTTGAGAAAGCCCGTGCTGGTCTTGCCGAGGTTGCCGCCAGCGGTCTAATTCCGCTGGAAATGAAGAAAGACGTCGAAGGCACCATAGCGTTCATCGACAGGGGCCTGCCCGGAAAAGCCGGCAAGCCAGCGGTCGCCGAACAGAAGAATCCTGATATCGCGCCTGTTATTGAGCCGAAGGTTGTCAATCCCGAAGTCCCGGAGCCGAAACTTGCCAGGCCGAAACTCACCCAATCGGACGCTGCCGAAGAAGAATCTTCCCCATCGGAGCCTGCAGAACCAGAGACGGTCAGCGAGCAGCCCGCCGCGCCCGCGCCGGCCGAGCCGAACGTTGCCCGGCCGACCATGGTTGCGTCGCCGGCCGCGTCACCGGGGACAGGCGAGGGAAGCCACATCGAACAAACCATTCGAAGAAGAAACATCATACGAAGCCACACTGAAGCCGTCGTCAACGATGCTGTAATGAAAGCTGGCGCTCAAATGGACGAAGGCCAGTTTGACAAAGCCAAGAAAACAATCGAGACGGCGCAGTTTGTCGTGAATGAAAATCAGATTGACCTTGGAGAAGAGCTTTTCAAGATGCACAGCGGCAGACTCCAGGCCCTGGCCGTGGACATCGGCGAGAAACAGAAGGAGCAGGCCGTTAAGGCAGACGAAGAAAAACGTAAAGCGGCAACGGAAGCGCAGCGTCAGTTCAGAGAGCAGATGGAAACCGACCGGCAAAAGAGAATAGCCGAGCTGATGGAAAACGCCGTGGAGTATCAGAAACAGCAGCAGTACGACGCAGCGCTCGGCCAGTTGGATAGCCTGCTTGCCCTGGATCCCCAGCATGATAGGGCGCTGGTACTGAAGGACACGCTGGAAGATACGATTTACTTCCGCAAGCAACTGGAGGTGGAGAAAGAAGCGAACAAACAAAAAGCAGATATCCTTCTGAAGACCACCATATCGGGAATTCCGTATGCCGACGAGCTTACGTACCCCAAGAACTGGCGGGAGATCGTCCAGAAGCCGACACGACAGCCGGACAAGCCTATCGGCTTGGATCCCGTTGACGCCAACGTCTATGAAAGACTCGAAAAGACTGTCGATTTGCCAAACCTGACACAGGCAACGACGTTTGCCGACGTGGTAAGGCAACTGGCCAATGCCGTTGACCCTCCTTTGCAGATACAGCCCAACTGGAAGGATTTGCTCGAACTGGGCGAGGTTGAGCCGACCACGCCGGCTGGCATGGATCCATTGACCGGCGTTAAGCTCCGCAAGGCCATCGAGCTTCTCTTGGCCGGCGTTTCGAACGAATACGCTCCGCTCAACTACGTTGTTGACGAAGGCGTGATTCGAATAGCAACACGGACGACGCTCCCGGACAAGATGGTGCCCCGCGTGTACGACATTACCGACCTGGTTGGCGAGCCCGCCCAATACGGCGGAATGCAGGGCATGATGATGGGTCAATCGTTGGGCAGCATGATGGGTGGCGGCATGATGGGTGGCGGCATGGGCGGTGGCATGGGTGGCATGGGCGGCGGAATGACGGGCGGCATGGGCGGTATGGGCGGCGGAATGATGGGTGGTATGGGCGGCATGGGCGGCTACGGTGGCGGCGGCATGGGCGGAAGCGGTGTCGGCCAGTATATCGCCCAGGATTTGACGTACCTTATACAAGATTCCACCGGCTGGGAGAACTGGGCCGACACAAGTGAGACCGGGGATGGAGGGATGATAACGCCTTATCCAACTCAGCAGCCAAAGAAGCTCTCGGTTCTGGCGACCCATGAAGTGCACGAACAAATCGACAGTTTGCTGGCGGCCCTGCGCAAAGCGCTCGGGTACCAGGTCTCCATTGAGGCGAGATTCCTGGTTGTCAGTGAGAATTTCCTTGAAGATATCGGCCTTGATGTCGATTTCTCCGTGAACCTTGGCAGCCGCTGGGGGCAGCTCAGTTTCGAACAGGACTCCGCGTTTGCCACCAAGCCGGAGGCTACGCAGGTTCCTCTGAGCCTGGGCGGTCTTGGCGCCTCTGCAAATGTGACAGGCGGCTATGGCACCATTTTGGATGACCTGCAGGTCTCGTTCCTCTTGCGCGCCACACAGGCGCACCGAGATGCAAAGTCCTTGACGGCGCCGATCGCCAGCGTCTTGAGCGGCGAATCCGCCAGCTTCAGCATTAACAGAACTTTTTATCTTGCCTTGCCCCCTGTCCAGCAGCAGGGTGCACAGACGATCAGCACGGGGGGCCAGCCAACGGGGTTCGGGACGACCAACCAGCCGCAATACATGCAGGTCCCGTCCGGGAGTAACCTAAGCATTAGCCCCATCATTACCCACGACAAAAAGAATGTCCTGCTTAACATTACGACCGTGCAGTCAGATTTCCTGGGGCTTCGAACAAGTAGGGTTGAGACACCCGTTACCGGTACAGGTGGGACGACGCAGGTCGTGCAGTACGATGTTCAGCTTCCTGAGACTGAATACTCCACGCTCATGACCCGCGTTAGCGTCCCTGACGGCGGGACCCTGCTGATGGGCGGCCAGAGAGTCACGGCTCAGGTGGAGAAGGAGGCAGGCGTGCCGATACTGAGCAAGATCCCCATCATTGGACGGCTCTTCAGCAACCGCAGCACAGTCAGCGACCATAAAATACTGCTGATCCTGGTCAAACCGACGATCATGCTGCAGGAAGAGCGCGAAGCCGAGGCCATTGCCGCACTGGAGAACGAACAGTAGAGATGGCGGCGGTCGAAGGGGCATCGTGCGATTGACCCCATATTTTTGCGAAACGTAGTTTGTGCCGCTATACCAGGCTGGAGTATCTTGGGCTATGGACAGTTTCAGAAATGATGATCACTATCTTTTTAGAACGCGGAGAATGAAACAGAGAATTCTGCTCAGCACGTTGATTCTCTTGACCGTCTGCGGTCTTTCCGGGGCCGTTGAGCTGCCATGGTCCGCATTTCACGATGTCTCGCAAACCGGATCGAGCGCTTACAGAGAGAACGAATTGATTGTTCGTTTTGCCGATCCGGATCCGGGCAGCCAGCTCCAGGAAGGGCCGGCGATAACCGGTCCCTGGTCCCGGCGCACCATCAGAACCATGATCGCGGATTCCATCGTCGCCGGCACCACCGTGAAGAAAGAATACGATGCCGTCGCACCCGGTCTGGCCGCGGTCGGACTACCCGAAGGGACGAATGTCCTGGATGCCTTTCTGGAGTTCAACGGCTCGGGCAACGTTTTGTACGCCGAGCCGAATTACAAATACAAGCTCTTCCTCGTCCCGAACGACCCGAATTTTGCCGACTTGTGGGGCCTGGACAACACGGGCCAGACCGGCGGCACCGCTGACGCCGACATCGATGCGCCCGAGGCATGGGACATCGTGACCGGCAATCCAGATATCATCGTCGCCATTACCGACACTGGTGTGGACTACGATCACCCCGATTTGAAGGACAATATGTGGGTGAACGCAGAAGAGTTGAACGGCAACGCCGGCGTCGATGACGACGGCAACGGCTACGTGGACGACATCTACGGCTACGACTTTGCGGGCGCCGTCGCGAGAGACCCCGACGATGACGACAGCGATCCGAATGATATGTTCTTCCACGGCACGCACGTCGCGGGGACCATCGGGGCCGTCGGCAACAACAGCGTGGGCGTTACCGGCATCTGCTGGAACGTCAAGATGATGGCCCTGAAGATTTTCGCGGACGATTTCAGGGTGGAGCCAACCGTTTTTGTCAGCGAGGCGGTCGAAGCGATCGGTTACGCCGTGAACAACGGGGCCAAGATCATCAATGCGTCATGGGGCGGAGATTATTTCTCGCAGTCGCTGTACGACGCCATCAAAGATGCCGGCGATGCAGGACTGCTGTTTGTCGCGGCGACCGGAAATGACCGCAAAAACAATGACGTCTATCCCGTCTATCCCGCCAACTTCGATCTGGATAACATCATCGCAGTCATGTCCACGGACCACAATGACAAGGCCTCGATGTTCTCGAACTACGGAGCCAGCTCGGTGGATATCGCCGAGCCGGGAACCGACGTCTTGAGCACGACGCCAACGTACCAGACTTTTGCGATGACTGTTTTTGGTGTGGACCCCAATTACGACACGCTCAGCGGAACGTCGATGTCCGCTCCTTGCGCTTCGGGTTCTTGTGCGCTGGTCTGGGCAAAATACCCGACGCTGCCCAATCGGCTTGTCAAAGGTATCTTGCTCAAGACGGTCGATCCGACGTTGACTACGCCGCGACTGTGCTTGTCCGGCGGACGGATTAACCTGTACAGGGCACTAACGCTGATTCCCAGTGGAAAAGCCGGCAAAGTTCTCAACACCAAGGACGACCCAACCAACCAGAATAATCTTTACTCGACAATCCGGGAAGCGATAGACGACGCCAACGACGGCGACGTGCTCATTGCAGAGGCCGGAACGCTTTTCATCGAAGCCATCGATTTCAAGGGAAAGGCTATAACGCTCCGCAGCGGCAACATCACGGATCCCAACGATCCGAGTATCAGCCCCGAAGACACCTATATCCTGGGCCTGCTCAATGAGGGATCAGCCGTCACATTCGAAAATGGCGAGGGTCCCGACTCGGTACTGAAAGGCTTTACCGTCAGTTGGGGCAACGCCAACTTCGGCGGCGGCATCCGATGCGACGGAACATCTCCAACGATTTCGGATTGTATTATCAGCAATAATTTCGCAAAATTCTACGGCGGCGGAATCGACTGCTACAACGCTTCGCCGACAATTTCAAACTGCACCATCAAGGACAACCGGACCCTGGGAAGCTCCGGCATAGGCGGCGGCGTCAATTTCGAGCAGTCCTCAGCGGTGATTACCAACTGCCTTATCAGCCACAACTTCGCAGATAACATCGGCGGCGGTATGGCGTGCTACCGCGCCGATCCCGTGATTGTCAATTGCATCATTGCGAATAATTCGGCTATTTACCAGGCCGGCGGAATTCACCTGGAAAACTCTTCTCCGGTCATCGCCAACTGCACGGTTGTTGTGGATGATCCGAATACGCCGAAGGATGGCGGCATCTTTGCGCACAACGATTCTTTCCCGCTGATAACCAACTGCATTCTGTGGGGCAACGGCGACGATCTCTACAACTGCTCCGCGACGTACTCCAACATCGAGGACAAGGACAGGGGCGAAGGCAACATCCACGTCAATCCCATGTTTGTTACGGGCCCGCTCGGCAACTATTATTTGAGCCAGATCGCAGCGGGACAACTCGCCGATAGCCCCTGTGTGAACGCCGGCAACCCTCGTACTGATCCTGCTCTACAGATAGATGCCTACACCACACGAACCGATGGTGTGCCCGATGCAGGTGACATCATCGATATGGGTGCTCACTTCGAGGCCTTGCCCGCTAATCTGGTTCCACTGAACATCACAGTGGTCTATTTGGGCTTCCCGCTGCCTCCGTATCTACCCATGCTGATTCACGGTCATGTAGATCGCGACCCCAACGTGCCCCTGTACCGGGAATACGAAGTAGTGCGACTCACGGCGCATCCGGATCCGGGCTACCGAATCAAGGAATGGACCGGAACCAATAACGATTCCTCAACCGGTCCCAACAACACGGTCACCATATCTTCCGACACCAACGTTACGATTGAATTCGAAGAGGTTCCTTTGCGTCGGCTGCGTACGGAAGTGGTCGGCGGGCACGGCCTGGTCGCGCCCTACCACAGAAGGGGCCAGGATTATCCAGACGGCACCGTGGTGACACTCACGGCCACACCAGACCAGACGTACATCGTTGACCGGTGGGCAGGAACCGATAACGACCTGTCATGGTCCGGCACGAATACGGTGACCATGGATTCCGATAAGGAAATCACCGTCACCTTCCGGCGGCCCAAGAGTCTGCACGTGCCGGGACAGTATCAGAGCATTTCGCAGGCCATCCAGGCCGCCTATCCTCACGGCGACACAATCATTGTCTCGCCCGGTACATATTCCGGCGGCAATGACTTCGACGGCAAGGCCATAACCATTGTCAGCGAACGTCCGGATGATCCCTCCGCCGTCGCCGCTACGATCATTCAGACCTTCGGTACGCCTGCGTTTATCTTCCAGAGCGGCGAAGGCCACGACTCGGTCGTTGACGGCTTCACGATCGCAGGCTTTGGCGATTTGGGTCTTATCTTTCCACCAACGGACACCGGAGGCACAGGCGCCCCGGGTCTGGGCGCCTCTGGCGGGGCGATTTCCTGCCTCAACGGAAGCAGCCCCACCCTGGCCAATCTGGTCATCAGAGACGTTGTTGCAAGGGGTCAGGACGGCGAGGACGCAACCTTTGTATTCGATCCGCCGGACCCTGCTCCGGACCCGCTGGATCCGCTGGATCCGAACGATCAGTTGCCGGATCCGGACGTGCCCGACCCGGCCGATCCGAACCACTGGGCCCCGGCGGATCCCAACAGGCCGCCACAGCCTGATCCCGACGATCCCAATGCGTCGGCGCCCGGCTTCGACGGCCAAGACGGCGCCCCGGGCCTGCCGGGAGAACCCGGTGCCGCCGGCATCGATGGCGCAGCGGGCTTCCCCGGTGGAGACGGCGGGGCCGCCTATGGCGGCGCCATGTATTTCGACGCCAACAGTGCTCCGATCATTCTGAACTGCACGATTATCAAGTGCCAGGCCATAGGAGCTGACGGCGGCAGCGGCGGGCAAGGTCAGGATGGCGGGGACGGACAGGAGGGCCAACCCGGCCAGGACGGCCAACAAGGACAGAACGGAGGCGAAGGGCTGGGCGATGGCGACGAGGGAGCCGGCGGCAACGGCGGCAACGGCGGCGACGGAGGCCCGGGCGGACCCGGAGGAAAAGGCGGTGACGGCGGAAAAGGCGGCCAGGGCGGTGAAGCCCTCGGCGGAGCCATCTACTTCGGCCCGAATTGCCGCCCGACAATACGATTCTGCAAGATCCTCAATTGCAGCACGCGACAGGGGCTTGGCGACCGCGGCGGAGCCGCCGGAAACGGTGGCAACGGCGGAGTGGGCGCAGAACCCGGCGAAGCAGGCGACGGCGGTGACGGCAGTACGGACGGCCAGGCCGGCAGTGATGGGGTATCCAGTCCCGGCGGAAACGGCGGTGACGGCGGAATCGGCGGCGACATGGGCATCAACGGCGTGCGGTCATGGGCCGGCGCTATTTACTTCGGCGAGAACTGCCAGGTCGATATGGCCGATACGACCATCAGTCATAACGCGGCTACCACGATTGTCCCGGCATATACCTATTCCGGCGGTGACGGTGGAGACGGCGGAACCGGCGGCGACGGCGACGGGAGTGCCCCTGGCGGAACCGGCGGAATCGGCGGTGACGGCGGCGCGGGCGGACCCCCGCTCGACCCCATTGCGGACACGAACGATCCAAACATTTTCCGTCCCGGCATCGGAGGCATCGGAGGTCCCGGAGGCGCGGGCGGTGAGGACGGCACCGACGGCCTGGACGGCTTCATCATGAGCAGCTACACCACGGGCTACGGCGGCGCCCACTATTACGACGTCAATTGCCATGCCGAGCTGCGCGACTGCACGATAAGCTTCAACGCTTCGCGGCAGCCCGACGGAAGCGGTCTGTATGGCGGCGGCGAGTACTACCAAACCAACTGCACGGCACTATTGAACCGCTGTGATATCATTGGCAACCTGGCCGGCTTGAGTGGAGCCGGAGGAGGCCAGTACTTCAACCCCGCGTGTACCGCGCAAATCCGAAACTGCAACTATATCGACAACTCCGCGGGTACCGACGGCGGCGGTTTGTCCAGCCTGTCTGACTCCGTGTTCGAGATCACCGAAAGCAGCTTCATCGGCAACTCCGCCATCGGTCTCTATGGCCGCGGCGGTGCGATGTACGGCGGCGGCGTATGGGACTGGCTCACGGCCACGTGGTACAACGGCAACACCGTGACAATCAGCAACAGTTACTTCGGCAGCAACGATGCAGCGTTCGGCGGCGCCCTGCACTGGCACGGCGACGGCGCGGACGTCTCGGTATCCGGCTCGGTCATCAGCGGCAACACGGCCGAGCACGGCGGCGGTATGTTCTGGGCCGAGGGAGCACCAACGATTGCCGACTGCAGCATCACGGGAAACAGTGCCCGAACGCGCAGGTTCATGCCGAATGATATTGTTTATCAACAGTACTTTTCCTTCTTCAGCAGTTTCCAGGAACCCGTCGGAGGCGGTGGTGGAATTTTCTGCTGGTCCTCCGACGCGCAAATCGAAAACTGCTTCATAACAGGAAACTCTTCGGCCCGGTCGGGCGGCGGTGTGTACCTCGCCGGCGCCCCGAGCCTCCCGAAGCTCCAGAACTGCGTGGTCAGAGGAAACTCGACGGCTTTTGACGGCGGCGGAATCGTCTCCTACTGGCTCACGACGCCCACAATCTCCAACTGCACTATTGCCGACAACACGGCGCGGGATCCGGAAAACGCCAACCAGGGAAGGGGCGGCGGCCTGGCCTCTTCCTACCAAAGCCGGACGACCCTTATCAATAGCATCCTTTGGGGTAACACCGCTGCCAAGGGCAACCAGCTCTCGGTCGGCAGCATCTATGCTCCGTTCTATATTGACAGGCCCGCGACTCTGACCGTCTCGTACTGCGACGTTCAGGGCGGCAAGAGCAGGGACGCCGTCCACGTCGAGCCCGGACGCGCCCTCAACTGGCTCGGAGGCAACATCAATGCCGACCCGCTCTTTGTCGGCTCGAGCCTTAACCTCAGCCAAGTCGCCGCGGGACAGGCGGTAAACAGTCCGTGCGTCAATGCGGGCAGCGGCTCGGCGGCCTCTCTTGGTCTCGACACGCTCAGCACGCGATCTGACGGCCTCGGCGACACCGGAGCCGTTGACATGGGCTTCCACTATTCCGTCACCCAGGGCAAATACCAATTGACGGTAAAAGTCATCGGCGGCCAGCACGGCTCGGTCAAACCCCTGGGTGGGATGTTTGACAGGTTCTCCGTCGTCAGATTGCAGGCCACCGCGGATCCGGGTTATCAGGTCAGGTGGATCGGCACAGATGACGACGGCTCCCATGCGCTGAGCAATAGGGTGACAATGGATTCCAACAAGACCGTGACCGCGGAATTCACAAAATACGCCGGCAAAACTGTCACGGTGCCCGGCACTTTCCCGACGATCCAGGAAGCGGTCAACAACGCCAAAGAGGGCGACACCATCGTGGTCGATCCCGGCCGGTACTTCGGCGGAGCCGACGGCATTTCAGTGCTGATAGATAAACCTGTTACGATCACATCGAGAAATCCGGATGATCCGGGTTCTGTCGCAGCAACGATTATTGACGGCTACATTGGGACCAATCCATTCGAGAACATTGGCATCTACTTTGGGCCCAATGCCGATTCGCGCACGGTTTTGAACGGCATTACAATAGAGAACTGCGGTGGACAATGGTCCGACGGCGACGACGGCGACCGGGATGACGGCCATCCAGACGGCGAAGACGGTTCGCCCGGCCAGGGCGCTGCAATACTCATCGACAAAGGCGCCGCCCCCATCATCAAGAATTGCATCTTGAGAAACAATCTGGTGTATGGAGGCAACGGCGGAAGTGGCGTGGATGCCGATGGGGACGACCCGATTCTCAATGCAGGCCGAGGCGGCTGGGCAGGCTGGGCGCACGGCGGCGCCATCTACTGCGCGCCGGACAGCAGCCCCAAGTTCATAAACTGCGTCATCGAAAACAACGTGGCCCGCGGCGGCGATGCCGGTAACGGCGGTGACGGCGGCGGAGCCAACGAAGGCTATGCCAACTACGGCGGAAACTACAGCAGGTCTCAGGCGATCTTCTATGATCCCTTCAGTGATCGCATCGATTTCGCCGGCAATCTGTGGCAAAGGCTTAGCTGGGATTTTGCTTCTACCTTTAGGTCTCTTTACGACGAACCCAACCTGACCTCTTTCGTGGCCGGGCCCGAATTCTACTCGGGGCTCGGAGCAGGAGCATTCTGCGACCTCAGAAGCAACGTCTCCTTCGTGAACTGCGAAATCCGAGGCAATCGTACTTATGGCGGAATGAGTGGAAGCGGCGGCGATATCGCCGGGACGGGCAGAAACCTGGAACCCCTGGTTCCCTTCGAGATGCCGACGTACGGCGCCGGCGTCTATTGTGGCGCCGAGTCCACGGTCTCGTTCACAAGCTGTACGTTTGAGAACAACATTGCTTCCGACGTTCTGGCGGGCGTCGATCCTAATCATCGCCTCGATCCCTTTATCGGCTATGGAGGCGGCGTCTGCGCCCAGGAAAGCGCCGCGGTCACATTTGTGGACTGCAACTTTGTCGGTAATCAAGCCGATTCCGGCGGCGCCATCTATGTCAACGACACGACCGCCACCGTTGTGGACTGCAATATTGCAGGCAATGCGGCGCTTCGCGGCGGCGGCTTCGCCAGCACGAACGGTGTGATCAATATGATCAGGACCAAGATCGCCCGTAACAGGGCGACCCCCGATGCCGATGCGAATGATCCGGATATTCAGAGCTTGCCGGCCAACGGCGCGGGCTTGTACTGCTCGCTGGGCGGACTGAATGTCCAGGACTGCAACATCAGCGGCAACCTCGCTAATTTCTCGGGAGGAGCTGCATACCTGCGCGACGTCAACAATGCGTCATTCATCAACAGTCTGATCCTGAACAACGGCTCCGGCAGAGACGGCGGCGGCATCTCCGCCAACTGGCATACCGCTGCGGTCATTGCGAACTGCACCGTTGCCGGCAATGCGGGGATAGGCAACATCGGTGAACCCAACGACACCGGTTTTGGCGGCGGACTCTTCTGCGGCTATGACAGTGACGTCGTCGTGACCGACAGTATCTTCTGGAACAATTTCGCCCGGAAAGGCAACGCCATTGCCGTCGGGTCCGACTTCCAGTTTGATTCGAGGCCCTCACGGCTCAGCGTCTCGTACAGCGACATCAAGGACGGCCAGGCCGGCGTCTGGGTTGACAAAGGCAGTACGGTTCACTGGGGCAATGGGAACATCAACAAAGACCCGCTGTTCACCGCCGGTCCGCTGGGCGACTACTATCTCAGCCAGACCGACTCCGGCCAGTCGCGTATGAGTCCGGCTGTCGATGCCGGCAGCGACTTCACCAGTATCATCGGTTTGGTGAACTACACGACACGAACCGACGAAGCCGCCGATTTGGGTCGCATCGACGTGGGCTTCCATCACCCGATACGACAGCCGTGCAGATTGGCCGACCTTGCCCTCGACGGGATTATCAACTTCCGCGATTTCGCAAAGCTTGCTGACGCGTGGCTCGAACAAGGCTGCTCGAAGCAGAATTCGTGGTGCCAGGGTACCGACCTGACGTCCGATACGCTTGTGGATTTCAGAGATGTGCTTTACCTGGCTGACTGCTGGCTCGTCCAGGATACGAGTCCGCCGGATCCCAACCCAAGCCGCTGGGAAACCGAACCGAATCTGGTCTCCGCGTCTGCTATCCGCATGATCGCCGAGACGGCCCTCGACGCCTGGGGCTGGGATGTTGAGTACTTCTTCGATTGCATCGACGGCGGCGGCTGTAACGACAGCGGCTGGCAGAAGAGCCCGACCTATACCGACACGGGCCTGACGTCTGGCGTCCTGTACGGCTACAGAGTCAAGACGCGCGACGCTCTGGGCAACGAAGGCGAATGGTCCGAGCCGCGATACGCCGGCCTGGACAGCACACCGCCGGCACCGGCTCCATACATCGAAACCACGCTCGCCACACCAACCTCGATTGCCATGATAGCGACGACTGCGTACGATGACAGCGAGGTGGAATACTACTTCGAGAATGTCGCGGGCAATGGGCACGACAGCGGATGGCTGCCTGATCCGAACTACACGGACACCGGGCTCGATCCCAACACCGAATACAGCTACAGAGTCAGAGCAAGAGACAGATCGAGCAATCTCAACACGACGCCCTGGTCCGAGACAATCGTAGTCAGGACGCTTGTGGCTCCGGATCTGATTCCTCCGACACCCGATCCGATGCAGTGGGATCCGACGGTGGTGGATCCGAATGGCGACGGGACGCCCCACGAGGAGTTTGGCGGCGGCGGTTCGTTCGATTACTATGCTGTGATGACGGCCGTGGTTGCCACCGATGCAGGCGGCGGGCCTGTGGAGTACTTCTTCGAATGCACCACCGAAAGCGGCTTCAGCAGCGGCTGGATAGCTACGCCGACGTACAGGGTCCTGGTCGGCCGACAGGGGCAAGGCCACCGCTTCCGCGTCAGGGCACGCGATCAGTTCGGCAATGTAACCGCATGGTCGCCTGAGGACGTGGCCGACTGACGGCGGTGAGTCGTGAAGTCAGGAACAGAAAACAGACGACCGAGGATGGGTTTCTCCATTCTCGGTCGTTTCTTTTGATGGATTCGCGGTCAGAGACGCCGCCGGCTCACCTGGCTCTCAGGGCCTGGTAGCCGTAGTGCATAATCAAGTGATCGAGTATGACCATCGCCGTGTAGTTCTCGGCAACGGGCCATATCCGCGCGACAATCGTCGGGTCTCGCCTGGTGATGGCCGCCAGGTCCGTGTTTTCGAGTGTGTATTTGTCGATGGTCTTCTGAGGCTTGTCGATGGTCGGCGTCGGTTTGACGGCAAGCCGCACGACGATGGGCTGGCCGGTGCTCAGCCCCCCTGTTATGCCGCCGGCGTTGTTTGACGCGAAAACCACCTTGCCGCCTTCTGCTCGCATCTGATCGTTGTCTTCATAGCCCGTCATGTCTTTGACCGCAAAGCCGGCGCCGACTTCCACGCCCTTGACCGCGCCTATGCCGAGCATTCTGCCCAGTTCGCCGTCGAGCTTATGGAAGACTGGCTCGCCAAGCCCCGTCGGCACCCCGGTGACGACTACTTCAACCAGACCTCCCGCCGAATCCCCCGTTGCGGCAATACGATTGCAGGCATCGACCATGCCCTGAGCGGCATCCATATCGGGACAATTCACCACCGGATGCACACCGTACTTATCGCGAATTGCATCTGGGCTCAACTTTGGAGCCTTGGCTCGAATCGCGTCGATCTCCTGCTCGATCTCGGCAAAAACCCGGGCCTTTTCCAGGAACCTCATCTCCATCGTGACGCGCCCTTTGACGTATATCTCCTGATAGAACGGGTCCAAGTCATGGCGCATTCGTTTGTAATCTTCGGTGTGCTTGAGGATCTTCTCTGCGGCGATATCGGGGCAGCGGACGCCGGCGATTTCTTTCGCGTAGGAAAACACGTTGATGCCGCACCGTTTGAGCACCTTCTTGGCGACGTAGCCGGCCGCCACAATGGTGGAGGTGTAGCGCCCGCTGAAGATGCCCGCGCCAATCGCATCGTCATCCGGGCCGTACTTGACAAACGACGCGTAAGAAGCATGGCCCGGCCGCGGCGTGCGATTCGTGTCCTGATACTGCTTGATGTGAATGAAATGACGATCCAGGTTCGGAATCAGAATCGACAGCGGCGTGCCGTTCGTGTGGTTCTTATTGCCGGCGTTCTCGATGGTGTCGGCCGCGTTCAGACCCGAATAGATAATCGGCAGGTCGGGCTCTTTGCGTGGGCTGCTCAATTCATCGGCCCCCGGCTTTCGCAGGAGCAAATCACCGTAGATTTCCTGCTCACTCAACAGCAATCCCGGCGGAACGCCCTGCACCACCGACGTCAGGCCCTCCTGATACGAGCCGCCTGCAACAGTTACCTGAAAACAACGTCCAATATGACAACCTAACATTCTTCTCTCCTTGAAGAGTGAACTAAAGTGCCTAAAGTGAGCTAAAGTGCCTAAAGCAGGTGAATCTCAAACTTTAGCCGCTTTAGTCACTTGCCAACTCCATATTCGCACCCAGGTTTTGCATAAGCTCGACGTAGGTGGGAAAAGTAACACTGATTGCCTCGGCGGTAT
>DATKWR010000361.1:0-3727 GCA_035529475.1 Sedimentisphaerales bacterium
TTGTAGGGATGCATCGGCGACGGGCCGACCCACAGGTCCCAGTTGATATTATCCGGCACCGGCTTGACCTCCGGCAGATAGCTGTCGCCCTCCGGCAGGCGGCTGCACCAGACGCGTACCTCAGTCGGCGTGCCGATCGCCCCGCCGCGAATCAGCTCCACCATTCGCCTGTAGTTGTCGCTGGCGTGAATTTGTGTGCCCATCTGTGTGGCCAGCTTGTTCCTGTTCTTCAGATATGTCTGGCGCACCACGTGGGCCTCATGGACGGAATTGGCCAGGGGTTTTTCACAATAAACGTGCTTGCCGCGGTTCATCGCCCATACGTTGATGAAGGCGTGCGTGTGGTCCGTCGTCGAGCAAACGACGGCATCGATGTCTTTCTGCTCGAGGCACTTACGCCAATCTTCGTATGTCTTGGCGTTGGGAAATCCCTTGGCCGCCACCGCCAGGTTCTCGGCGTTGACGTCACAGAGGGCGACGATGTTCTCACCCTTGACGCCGTTCAAGTTGGCCCCGCCACGGCCGCGGACGCCGACCACGGCGATATTGAGCTTTTCGCTGGGCGAGGCGCCGGCCTTCAGGAGGCCGGACTTGAGAATGACAAGCCCCGCTCCAGCCGCGGCACTGTTCTTGAGGAATCGACGACGTTCGATTTGACGGTTCATAGGTCATCTCCTTCTTGGTTATATTTGCCAGGTCCAAAGTATTTCTTGCGTATCCATTCGGGCTGCCAGCGGTCAGGTTCCCGGGCATGATCGGTCATGTCGATTTCCTTGGGGTCGGGATCGGCGACGGTCAGCGGCAAATCGTCCCCTACCTTTTGCTGGGATTCTTTCAATAGATGCAGCATTCGCTGCACGCGCTCGGCCTGAGCGGGCTCGCCGGCCAGGTCGTGCAGCTCATCAGGGTCATTCTTCAGGTCGAACAATTGCGTGTGGTCAATCTTGGGATAACGAATGAGTTTCCATCGCTCATCCCGCACGGAGCGTTGCACTTTGGCGAAGGACAGGAATACCGAATCGCGCGCCTTGTCCGCGTTACCTTCCCAGATCGGTCGCAGGTCTTTGCCTTCGACGCCGGCGGGAGGCCGGATTCCCGTCAGGCCGCAGACCGTCGGAAAAATGTCCAGCAGGTAGGAAAAAGCCTGCGTGGACCCGCCTTTGGGGATCCCGGGCCCGGCGAAAATCAAAGGACATCCCATGCTGTGCTCATAGATACTCTGTTTGCCCAGAAGTCCGTGACTGCCGAGCGCCAGGCCGTGATCGGCGGCGTAAACGATGATCGTGTTATCGGCGTGGGGCGACTCCTTCAGTGCTTTCAAGACGCGCCCAATGTGCTCGTCCAGATGCGTCACCAGGCCGTAATATTCTGCCAACTGGTCGCGCACGACATCCTCGGTACGGGGCCACGCCGCCAAACTCTCGTCGCGCCCGGTCATGTGCCCGTTGTCAAAAGGATGCTGGGGCATGAAGTTCCTGGGCAACGGCGGGCGGTCCTTGTAATACATCTGCCGGTACTTCATGGGCGGATTTCTCGGGTCGTGTGGAGCGGTGAACGCCACATAGGCGAAGAACGGCTTATCCTGCCTGTAGTTCTCAAGAAATTCTATCGCGGCGTTTGTAAATAACTCACTGGAAAACTCCTTGCCCGTACGCTCTTTGACGAACTGCCCTTCCGGCGAGAGGTCAACGACCGGGACCCTGGTATGGTCCGCCATGCCTCCGAAGAAGATGGCCCTGCCCTTCTCGAAGCCGCGGAGGAACGACTCCTCCTTGTTATGCCATTTGCCGGTGGCAAAAGTGGTGTAGCCGTTTTCCCGCAGCAACTCGGGCATGATTTTGACGCCTTTCATCGTCGAATCGACGTTGAAATAGGCCCTACCGCTGTTGATCATGGCGCGGCTCGGAACGCAGACCGCCCCGCCGTTGGAGCCGAGGCAGTAGTTGCGTCTGAAACTGAATCCCTGCGCGACGAGTTTATCGATGTTCGGCGTCGTGATATGCTCGTTGCCGTAGGCCCCAATGCTGTCGGAACGCTGGTCATCGGCCAACAGGAACAGGATATTGGGCCTTTTGCGCGAGATATTGCCCCCCTGCAAGCCGGCGGGCATGGCCGCGGCGGCGGCTCCGGCGGCAAATCGCCGCAGGAAATCACGCCGGGAAATCACATTCTCAATCATTTGAACCCTTTCCAAAGTGCCGATGGACCGTCTCGTTGACCGGTCGTAATCCAAGTTGCTGCAATGATACTAAATCCAGCAGGTTCACGCAAGCCTGACATTTGAAGCGACATACCTGGTCGTATCCGGATGTGCCCAGGGATGAACAAACCCGTCGCCGGGCCGGCCTGGGATCAAGACGGAGCAGTTATCGTGTCAATGATCAGGGGCCTGTAACGATTCATTTGCTACAGGCCCCGTTTTTCATCTCAAGAATGTTGAAGGTTTGAACAACTGCACTACTTTTTGCCGCCGGCATCCACCGAACGGGCCACACGAAAACCTATGATGTCCATTTCAGGCAGCCACCACTGGCTCTTGGGGATCTGGGGATCGCCCGAGCGCCACCATGTCTCCTCGAAGGCCCTGGCCGCACAGCGAAGCTCCTGCACCTGACAGCTATAGTCCCCGCCGCGGGCGACGTGCACTTGCCCATCGTCAGGTCCTTTCGGATTGACCGCGGGCGCTTTCTTGGCGGCTTCCTGGTAAGCAGTTGGGCTGTAGAAATCATATACCCACTCGCGAACGTTGCCTGACATGTCATACAGACCCCATGCGTTGGGTTTCTTCTTGCCTACCTCGGATGTCTCGTTGTCGGCTGTCGCGTCGAACCACGCGAAATCTTTAATCTGTCCGGGATCGCTCGTGACGCCGAACACGTTGGTTGTGCCGGCGCGACAGGCGTATTCCCATTCGGCCTCCGTGGGGAGCCGGTATTGCTTACCGGTCTTTTGCGAGAGCCACCGGCAGAACGTCATGGCGCTGTGCCAGGTCATTCCTATGGCCGGATGCTTCTCGTTGTACCCCATCGTCATGTCTCCATAGACCGGCGTGGGACCCGTGATTGCATCGACATTGCCGTCCTCCTGCTTCTTCTCTTCCTGCATCCCGAGCAAGTCCCGCTTGGCGCTGACCGTTTCCTGATAGTAGGCCATGAACAGAGCGATTGTGGTTTCCGTTGAGCAAAGGTAGAAACTGTCGAGACAGATCTCGTGCTGCGGCCCCTCGTCATCTTTACGGCCTGGCTCATCGGCGGCGCTGCCCATCTGAAAAATCCCGGCCGGGATAAGGACCATATCTAACGAGATTTTTTCGCCGGTTTTGGCCGTGACCGTTTCAGTGTATTTCTTGGGTGGCGCATTCTGCGCTGCGGCCGCAGCGAAGGCCAATGTAAGAACCACACAGACCGCTGCGATAGCAACAAAAACAAAGATACGACGACTTGTCATATTCTGACTCCTCAAAAAGCATACTTTCTCAAACGGGACGACGAAGGTCCCTCGACTCAAATCAATTTCGTGGAACCGGGAACGAGCACAGGATAACTGCCGTTTGGCCCGGGCTTCACCGGCGGCTCCATGCCATCGCGGCAATCTTCCGGTTTGGGTGGATAATAGAAGTCGGACTGGTTGACCTGGTCCCAGGTGACTTCCTTGCCGGTATAGCAGGAGAGCTGCCCCATGATGGTGATCATCGTGCTGCGCGTCATGTAGTCGCCGCTGTTGACCG
>DATKWR010000362.1:0-3853 GCA_035529475.1 Sedimentisphaerales bacterium
GAGGTCGCTGAACGGATGAAAGACCCCGTGCCGCGCCAGCAGCGCGTGCACCCGGTTCTTCACCTCCGTCTGCAGGACGACCAGGTCCGCGCGGTGCCGCATCCACTCCCGCAGGTCCCGCACTTCGGGCGGGGCACGCCACACCTCCCACCACCGCGTCGGCTCCGCCGGCAGCAGCGAAACCAGGTCGGCGTCCTTGGCGTTGGTCTTGACCTGGCCGCGGGCCTTCCGCATCTGCTCGACCTTGTAACAGTTCGAGAGCAGCGGCCGGTGCCCCGCCGCCTCCACCTCGTCGCTGACCCACGGCCAGCCGAAGGAGGCCTCCATCACCAGCGGCGTCCCGGCCGGCCACCGTCGCAAGTGCTCGCGCATCTTCCGCCGGTCCTCGTGGTCCAACCGCTCCCGCGCCACCACCTGGCCCTCGGCATTACGCAACGTCACGCTGCTGAACTTCCTGTGGACATCCATCCCTCCGTACGCTACACTCTCGTACCGATTCCTCATGGCTGCCTCCTTCCGGTCCCTGGGTCTTCGCAGCACCCAAGAGACTACACGGTTGGTGGCAGCCTTTCATGGTATTACAACCCGTCGCCCCTGCGGGGCTTTTGGTCTACGGATATATCGGTTCGGTTAATTTGAATTGGCGTCGAACATGTTTTGGAATCATGCTAAAGCTTTGCCTATATTCTTCTGAGGTGAGAAAGCGCCTCGCTGCATTGGCTGTGCTTCCGGGCCCCTTGTCTGTCATTGGGCAAATAGCAACAGACAGATATGTTGTAAGTCCCATAATCATTTTGCGAACCCGAAAAAGCCGACACGAAAACTTGTGAGCGTAATACTCGGCTTCTTCCAAATTGAATGTTTTGCCGATCCGAAAAGTGATGCCCTTGTCCAGATCATTGGCATGCCCCAATTCGTGAACGACTGAAATCAATGCCTCCCAGGGGAGAATCCTGTCCGAAGCAGAAACGCCTGTCGGCGATGGTCTAACGAGGCCAATAAAAATCTTGAATTGATCATCGCATTCATTCTGGAGTTTAACTGCCGAAGTCCAGCCGCGCCCTTTGCCATCACCGCCTGAGATTCTATCACCCTCAATGGGGCACTGGAGAGTTCGATATCCGGAAAATCCACGTTCCTCAAGAATCTTTTCAGTACATAGGTACTGCTCAGGCGTACAGCAGAATATGCCAATAAGCCTATGGATACCCGAAGTATCCAGGGATGAAATAAAATCATCAAGTTTCGGGCAATCATGAAGCAACTGCATGATTTCGGCTGAGTGTTTGAACTTTTTCTGTAGCTTTTGCAGTTCTTTTGCCTTGCGACTCGCGAGTTTTCCATAGTTCCTTTGTCTATTCACGATGCTCGCTCACGAATGGAACAGAATCGCCTCGTTCGAACAACCACATTATTTTTACACCAGCTTCCTCGCAATCTGTTCGTCCAGAATGTCTTTGACCGTCAGGGCGCGGATCATGATGCCGGAGCGTTTGAAGAAGGCGCTGATCTCTTCGAGGGCGTCTTCGGAATAGTCGAAGGCCACGAAGAAACCGGTCGTCCGTTTCATCCGGGCGATGCCCGATCAGCCAAACAAGCCGCCAGGCACGGAAGGTTCCATGCGGTTCTGGTGAGGACGTGCTGTTTTCGCCATTAGTCGTTTGCTTCCGCCGATGCCCACCACCCCCAGCCTTTCTGCCACAATCTGAGTGTAGTCTGCGGACACATCCGAGAGTATGGCAAGGCGTTCGAGTCTCTTTGCCACATCGCCCGCAGTTCCGGAACCGCACATCGGATCGAGCACCCGATCACCCTGTTGCGTCGTCATCAGAATCAGTTTCTCGAAGACGGCGACCGGTTTTTGAGCAGGATGCCCGGTCTGCTCGTGACGGCCAACAAATCCCACAAGCAAAGACTCCTCAATCACGCTGGTAGGCCCAGGCATGTATCGCAGTTTTCCCCTTGCCTGAAGGTCTTTTTGGGCCGCGTTGAGGAAGTGTTCGGGGTACAACTTGGCTCCGGGGTGCGCCAGGTGCAAACAGGCATTTTGGCTGGAACGCCAACCCCGGATCACCGAGGGCGAGTTCTTGTAGTACCAGGTCAGCCAAGCCACCAGCGACAAAGGCGCTGGTATTCTTTCAACGAAACGTGCCACAATCTCCGGGAATCCCCAGAGGAACACGTGTCGTGAAACCGTAGCAGCAAGGGCCAAGAGTTCAACGATGAACTGATTGTAATCGTCCCTGACCACGCCGAAGCCTTTATTGTACCAGGGATCGAGAATTGTTGTTGTTACCTGGATGTGAGCGTCCCGGACGATTTCAATGCACCGCTTTGCTTCCATAGGCGGGAGGAGCGCAATGCCCTCTTTCTTCAAGTGGGATTCAATCTCCTTGGCTCGAAAGGAAGGGTCCCTTTCGAAGCGGCTTGGCACCTGCACTGGCATCAAGGACTCTCTTTCCGTGTGATTGCGCCTACGCCATCGATACTATACCCGAAGTACCCAAGCAGAAAAAGGAATACTTCCTGCTTCTCCTGTCGGCTGGCCGCCTGGATGACAGCATAGGCATTGATCTTGCCTGTCATATTGTCCCAGTAGTTCTTCTTCATCACCTGGTGGCGGCCGCAAAGGGCCTGCCATTGGTCTGGATTGAGGGGATCGGCCTGGGGATCAACCGAATGGGGGCGTTTGTGATCAGGCGTCAATCTGACGCGGCCCCCACCGACAGGGTCAACATCACCTTGTTTGAGGGCGCATGACGGCCCTGCCTCGCACCACTCACAACTGTAGTTGGCCCGCTGGAGAACCGCAAGCCATGTGGCGTCTGTTGGTTTGATCCGCTTGCCGGCCATGGGCCTCTTTTGGCGATGGGGCATTACGTACTCTTGGACCTTCAAATCTCCGCGGTTGCGCCACGAGAGAATGGTGTATCCATCGTCCGTTCTTAGTTCAAAAAGTCGCTGATGCCAGTTCTCGGGCTCTTTGCCGGTCTTGGGATCGGCAGCGACTTTAAGAATCTGTTCCCTCGACAATATCTTTCCGATGTTGTCAAGAAACAGTGCCTCTATGCGCTTCTTCACAGATCCTTGCGTGTAAGAACCTCTGACCCTTCCATAAGAGCCTCTTGGGTGTCTCTTGGCTTTGGGCATAACGGTTCACCATCTCCTATGAAAAACACGAAGAGTTCCGCGTGGGTGCAAAGCACCCACCCTACATGATGCGTGGCACACGCGATAGGTTACGGCGCGGGGTGCGGGCCTGCAAGAGGCAAAAACGGCGAGATGCTTCGCTTCGCTCAGCATGACAAGAGACGGGCACGGCTGCCTACGGCTCAGTCGTGGCCCATGGCCGTCCGAAAAACGCACGGTCGCCGCGGCGACCGTGGCACACGCGACGCGCGGCAAGCGAAATAATTTTCTCTTGTGCTCCGAAAAAATGTTATCCTGTGCGCGGCAGAGCCTGCTCTGAGCCTGCCGAAGGGTCATAGACCCGCCGCGCTGTTCATAGGCAAACTTAATACGCTCTAAGCCGCGGCATCGCCGACCCTTGTGGAAACCGGTACGGATTGGCGTTGACAGCGGGCCGTAGCACGCTATTTTTTGATCGGACGGTATCGGGCTCGCGGAGCGCAGCGCGTGCCGCCGCCACAAGGCAGTGGCGATTCATCCTGGAGGAGGCAGCCGTGGCCAGCGAAGTCAAGCCGCCGTTTGAGATCCTCTGCGACGAGAAGACGGGCCAGGTGGCGTCGGTCCGGCTCTACGGCCAGGACCTGCTCGACCCGGGCCGGCCGTGCGAGTCGGAGTTGTGGGTCAATGGGCATCCCCTGCCCCTGCGGCCTCACGTGGACCCGAA
>DATKWR010000363.1:0-17535 GCA_035529475.1 Sedimentisphaerales bacterium
CACAGTGGCAAATCGACTTCTGACTGAGTGATCGTTTGTGCTTGATGAGTAGATTTATATCTCATTGAGAACAGCCAGGATTTATAGCTTCCAGGGCGTTTGGTACGCTTATCAAACGCCCTGGCTCATGTTGTTACGTATGGTTCGGTAAAGTGAATGGAAAGTAAAGAAGGGGTGTTATAGAGCGCGCTGCCCATACTGTCAAACCTGTGAACGGTTCTATCTTCATGAATTTTGCCTGAGTTGTATTGAGAATTAGACGTGGGTAGTCTGGCTAAGGCTAATCTGTGCAGTTGGCAAGCGAAACCAATGAATCAGAAGGGTTTTACCCTGATTGAATTGCTGGTGGTGATGGGATGTGTGACCAGTACTGGTGGAGTAGGACACTGAACGACGATATCCATTGTAGCAGCTATGGAATGAATGGCTTTGCACAGGTCGCAGAAGGCGATATTTGGGGACAAGAAGAGGCACGCTTTTGGGGGCGGTCCATCGAGAAGAATGCATACGAAATTCCTTTAGTGGCCGGGGATGTATGGCGGGCAGGGTATCCTATAAGCCCCGCAGGCGCCTTTTCAAAGATGCCGGGCGTGTATAGCGATCACATTGGCCGTTACATTTTCAAGCGGCACGGCTACAAGAATAACATCCTGCTATTAGATGGCCACGTCGAAAATAAAAAGCTACAGGACTTCGGTTGGTTCAGGTGGAACCGTGATTGGCCGGCGCAAGAACTCGATATTCCGTGGGTACCGGAATAGGAAACCCGACGAAGAGATGTCCTTTCGGCCTCCAACGTGTAATGACGGCTGCAAAGTGAAGGGGAAGTAAATGAGATTGAAACGAGAATTCGCGATCGTCTGGAGTATGACAATTTGTATTCTAATCCCGTCTGGTTTGGCCACAGCGGAAGCAATAGACACTGCTGTGCGGCCGGATACGGGTCGGAAGAACAGTTTCTACGTTGGCAATCGGGAGCCTTTGCTTCAGAGTCCACTCCTCAAACTGCCGATCGGTTCCATAAAGCCGCAAGGATGGCTGCGTAAACAGCTTGAGCTGGAAGCAGACGGTTTCTTCGGACATCTTCCCGAGCTAAGTCGATTCCTGATAAAAGAAGGCAATCCCTGGCTCAGCCCGGAAGGTGAAGGCGAAAAATTCTGGGAGGAAGTACCCTATTGGCTGAAGGGCTATGGGGATCTGGCCTACGTCTTAGGCGATCAAAAAATGATCAATGAGGCTCTGGTCTGGATCAACGGTGTCATCGCCAGCCAGCGGGAGGACGGATGGTTCGGGCCGAGGGCGAATATCAAGTCACCACGCGTACACAGCCCCGGGAAGCCGGACCTGTGGCCTAACATGCCCATGCTGAATGCTCTCCAAGCGTATTACGAATATTCCGGCGATGAACGTGTTATCCGCTTGATGACGAAATACTTTCATTGGGAACTCGGTGTTCCTGAAGAGGATTTTTTTCCGCCATTCTGGCAACAGGTGCGGGGTGGTGACAATCTCGCCAGCGTGTATTGGCTTTATAACCGTACGGGCGACAAGGAACTTTTGGACCTGGCAACGAAGGTTCACCGCAACACAGCCAACTGGACAGAGGGCGTAGTGAATTGGCATAACGTCAATATTGCGCAGGCCTTACGCGGGCCGGCAACCTATTACCTGCAGTCGGAGAACCTGCTGCATCTGACCGCCTCGGAGCGAAACTACCAGACGGTATGGGGACTCTACGGCCAGGTGCCGGGCGGAATGTTCGGCGGCGACGAGAACTGCCGACCGGGTTTCTACAGTGCTCGCCAAGCTGTCGAAACGTGCGGAGTCGTCGAAATGATGCATTCCTGTCAAGAGATCCTGAAGATTGACGGCGATCTCCAATGGGCGGATCGGTGCGAGGATGTGGCGTTTAATACGCTTCCCACCACAACGCTACCCGACTTCAGGGGGCTTCGCTACCTGACCGCACCCAACTTGATCATTTCCAACGCTAAAAACAAAAGTCCGAAACTCCAGAACCCAGGTTCTAAGTACCTGATGAACCCGCATGCACACCGTTGCTGCCAGCTCAACATGGGGCAAGGGTGGCCCTATTACGCGGAGCATCTCTGGATGGCGACACCAGACAACGGTCTGGCACTCATCTTTTACTCCGACTCGAAGGTAACCGCGAAGGTGGGTGACGGCACCGAGGTGAGTATTATAGAGACCACGCACTATCCATTCGACGAGAACATCCAGCTTTCTGTCTCATTGCCCCATTCCCGGGAATTCCCCCTGTATCTGCGGATTCCGGGCTGGTGCGACAAGGCCGAGATCAGCATTAACGACCGGCCGATCAAGGTGCAAACGAGGCCTCGGTCATTTATACGGATCGAGCGTGAATGGAAGAACGGTGACCTTGTTAAACTCAAATTACCTATGCAGATAAGCGTAAGGACATGGGCCAAGAACGCAAACAGCATTTCGGTTGACCGTGGGCCGCTCACCTACTCCCTGAAAATTTCCGAGAAGTACGTACGTATGGATGGAGCTATCGCGGTATCCAGGGAACACCTTCCCTCTTCGTGGACGCGGGAATTGTCGAAAGAGATGCTTGCCGCATGGCCCGCCTTTGAAATCTATCCGACAACCCCGTGGAACTACGGCTTGGTACTCGACAAGGAGAAACTTGATGCATCATTCAAAGTCCTAAAGAAAGAATGGCCACCGGACAACAATGCCTGGGCAAGCACGGAGACACCGATTGAAATCAAAGCAAAAGGGCGCAGGATTCCCGAATGGCAGAAAGATAAAGTAACGGATCTGGTGGGGCTTATTTCGGAAAGCCCGGTAAAATCAGATGAACCTGTTGAAGAAATAACCTTGATCCCTATGGGCGCTGCAAGGCTGAGGTTATCCGCCTTCCCTGTAATAGACAATGGTCCTGACGGTCATCCATGGCAAACACCCCCTGAACCAATCGTAAAGAGTCCTGGCAGACATCTGGACGCTATGAAGGCAGAGGCTAAGAAGGCAGAGGCTGATCTGGCGGCGAACAAGAAAACGCCAGGTTGCGATGCCTGTGAATCGGCTGGCGGAATGTGTGCTGAATGCAGGGCAGCGGCTGAGGCGACGATCAAGGCCGCGGTTGAAACGAAATAGTCAGGGCCGTATCCAGGGGTCAAGGACGCACCTGGCGGGCAGTGTCGGTCTGGTCCGCGTCGATAATATCGAGTTGAGCACCGACCAGGAATGCCGGACGCTTAACCGGGCCGTTTTCAGAAAGGGGTGTCCGTATGTGGACAAGGAATGGGGGCAAGGCATTTACGTTGATTGAGCTGCTTGTAGTGATCGCGATCATCGCGGTCCTCATGGGCATCCTGATGCCGGCCTTGAGAAGCGTGCGAGAGCACGCCCGCCGGCAGTCCTGCGGCAGCCAGGTGCGGCAGCATGTCCTGGCGTTCAACATGTACGCCGATGAAAACAACTGGAAGCTGCCCCTGCCGAATTTCCCGGGAGGCTGGTTGTGGGACCTGGACGTGGACGTGGTCAATTTCATGCTTCGCTCGGGCATGACCAAGGACATGTTCTACTGCCCCTCTAATAAGGTCATGTCCCCCAACCGCGATTACTTTTGGACGTTTAATGCCCAGGTGGTCAGCGACAAGAAGCTCTCGGGCCGCTTCATCGTGTCGGGGTATTGCTACGTCCTGGACCTGGCTCCGGGCATGGGGACCAGGCCGGCCATTGATAACGATCCGGGCAAGAGCAAGATCTGGCTGAAGACGACACAGGCGACGCAGCCGGCCCGTCGCGAGTTGACGGTGGATGCCACGCTCTGTGCGTGGGATCAGAGGACCGAGAGCAAGCCGGACGGCAACTTCGGAATGGTCCAAGGCGGCTCGTTGAATCGAGCGGGCCTGTATGACAGCACAAGTCACTTGAAGACTGACACACAGCCGTCCGGCATGAACATAGGCTTCCTGGATGGCCACGTCGATTGGCGCCTCTACAACCCGCAATGGCGCGAGCCGGAGTACGAGAGGTCCGATGACGTGCCGAAGCCCCGGTACGGGGACAACCGGAAGTTCTGGTGGTAAATGACGAAACCACTTCGTACGTTTTGTATTATGTCCTTCTGTCCTTCATCCTGATGAGTTCATGAAAGCATGTGTGACGGACCGTTAAAGAGCAAATGAGACCTCTGGAAGGTGAGAAAGTTTACTTGAAGAGAGCCCAAAAAATCAGAACAGTCTTAAATGGCATGATACTACTAACGGTCTTTGGGATTGGGTCTGCGGCAACTGTACACGCTGCGGCATCCGGCAAATCCCCCAGAACAGAGATTCGGCTCTCCGGCGCCGGGTGGAAGCTTTGGCGGGATGCGAAAGCGCAGTGGGATAACGATGAACTTTTCCTGCCGCCGGTTGACATCAGCAAACTGCCGGTGAATCCTCCGACGGGCGGCTGGCCGGCCATGTATTCCGGCGGGGAGGCGATCTCTGTCTCGGTGCCGGGAACGGTTGAAGAGTATTTCTGGGACGAGATCCACGGAAACCAAAAAACGGACGAAAGCACGATTCTCGGTGACTACCTCGGCGTGAGCTGGTGGTGGCGGACGCTGGACGTGCCCGCAAGCGCCAAAGGCAAACGCATCCTTGTAAGATTTGAGAACAACTGGCTGCGCTCCGAGGTGTTTGTCAACGAAGCGCTGGTGGGCTATGATATGGTCGGCAACTCGGTGTTTGAGATCGACATTACCGATGCCGTTAAACCCGGCGAGAAAAATACGCTGGCCGTTCGCATCACCGATCCGGGCGGAAACTTTGTTTGGCCCGACCCCAAGGTGTTCGACTGGGGCAAGTACAAAATCCCATTCAGCCACGGCTTTGGCGGGATTCAGGGACATGTGGACATGCGAATTATAAATCCGGTCTATATCGACAATGTCTTTATTAAAAACCTTCCGGAAATGACGGCGATCGATGTGCAGACTACTGTGCAGAACAGCAAGAGCGGCGCGGTAACGGGGGGATTGCAAATCGATATCGTTCCTGCCGACAATCCTGAAACGGTGGTTTTCAGTCAGCGTTACGAGAACATCCCCCTGCAAAAGGGTGAGAATCAGATCGAGCATCGCGTGACTATTCCGTCAGCCAGGCTGTGGCATTACGACACCCCGAATCTCTATATCTGCAAAGTTAAAATCGAGGCCGATGCTTCCGCCGATCAGGATGCTATCCGCTTCGGCTTCCGCTGGTTTGATATTGCCGGGCGCGGTGAGGACGACCACTTTGTGCTCAACGGAAAACGCGAATTTCTGCTTTCGTCCGTCAGTTGGGGCTTCTGGCCGGTGAACGGCGCCACCCCGACCGAGGAGCTGGCCGAAAAGCAGATCCGGCAGGCTAAGGGCCTCCATATGAACATGCTGAACTTCCACCGCCATAAGGGGCAGGCCATGATGCTCGACAAGGCGGACGAAATCGGCCTTCTCTACTACGCAGAGCCCGGAGGATACCGCTGCCAAGAGGGTGACGATTTCGCCTTCAAGATGGCCCGTCTTAAGTGGCTGCGAATGGTCAAAGAGTTCCGCAGCCATCCTTCGCTGGTGATTTACAACATGATCAACGAAACGGGTGTCCCCCCGGTCCCAAGGCAGAAGCAGGATATGCGGGATGCGCACGCCATTGACCCGAGCCGCATCATCACCTACACTTCGGGATTTAATAAGCAAAGTGTGGAAACCAAGATGCACATGCTGCCGTACGATGACAAGCAGTACACCAACGGCTGGTGGGATTTCCATCACGCCTGCAGCCTCGGGGTCTGCTGCGACAGCCAGTACAACAGCCCGACCGACTATGCCTATCACTATGATGAATCTATGCGCAAAGAGATTGTCTTCCTCGGGGAAGAAGGCGCGGTCGGCGCCCCGCCCCGCCTGCAACGGATAAACGATTACTATAAAACCGCCGGACACCACAACGGATGGGACGGCGCGGACTATGTTCAATGGTTCAACGCATTTGACAACTATCTGAAACGGAAGGGACTCAACCACCTAACAGTGGATGATGTCAGTACCGGCCTGAGCAATATTCAGTACTATTATCACGGCCGCATGATCGAAAATGCCAAGATCAATGACCTTGTCGATGCGTATGTCATCAACGGGTGGGAGTGCGAGAAAATGGAAAACCACTCGGGAATCGTCGACTCCTTCCGCAACTACAAGGGCGATCCGGACATCATCCGGCGCTACACCCGCCCCGTCTATGTCGCGATCAAAGCCCGCGATAAAGTGACGCATATTCCCGACACGATCGATGCGGACTTCTACATCGTAAATGAAGGGATTCTGGACGGAGACTACACGCTGGAAGTTGACCTCGTCGAGCCGGGGGGCAAAGTGGTCAAAGAAGAGCGCTGGCCGGTTTCCGTCAGCCGCGAGCGGCTCGGAACCCTCGTCAAAGAAAAGGCCGGTTTCGCTCTCAACGGACGTCCCGGATACTACACGCTTAGTGCGCGGCTGGTGGACAAGAACGGGACGCAACAGGCCGATGGAATGGAGAGACTCTTCACCGTTTACTGGAAATCGGCAAAACTTCCCGCCCAAGGAGCCGTCATTGAGCCTGCAAGCAATATCCGCGATTTCATGCCGGTCGGGTTCAACACCGAATTGCCCGCCTATCAAGACAACATGGGTAAACTGGACTACATTATTCTGGACAACAGTGTGGGTGCGATACCTGATACGGTCTTCAAAACCCCAGACGGAAAGCCTGGGCTGAGGGCAGAGTATTTCAGCAAACTGGACTCCAATAC
Organism: Sedimentisphaerales bacterium; assembly: GCA_035529475.1. Classification (GTDB taxonomy): domain Bacteria; phylum Planctomycetota; class Phycisphaerae; order Sedimentisphaerales; family Anaerobacaceae. The sequence goes on from DATKWR010000363.1 coordinate 6,808, forward strand.
CCCGGTCGGCATGCGGCTTGAGCCCAATATCCATAAGAGCGACCCACCCCCCTTTGATGGACTGGGCGGCGACATTACAGTGATCTGGACGGGAAGCATCACACCAAAGGAGAGTGGAACTTATATCTTGTGTGGGGACTTTTCTGGCCAACTCAATATCTCGTTGGATGGAAATCAGGTGGTGAATATCAAGGCCAGCACCAGGCGTAAGGCTCGTTTCACGAAGAGCAATCCGTTCGACCTGGAGGCGGGGAAATCGTATGAGATTAAGGTGCGGCACGTTCAGATCGGCCTCGGCGACTCCCTCGAACTGCAGTGGCAACGACAGGTCTCTGGAAGTCAGTGTGACCAGATACTCGACCGCATAGCCAATGATGGCACCACGCTGATTGTGTCTGGCAACAACACTGAGGCGTTTGCCAAAGAGCTCGATAAGCGCGGCCTGGTGAAGTGCAACGGCTCCATGGAAGTCGATCTGTGGTGGAAAGCCGGAGCGCTCTTCACCGTCGAACACCCGCTGTTCAAAGATCTCCCGCAGAACACCGGTATGAACTGGGAATATCAGGATATCGCTAAATACGAAGTGAAAATCAACGCACAAAGCGAATTCAAAAAAGACTATGAAAGCAAACGGTACGGCCTGTTGCTGGAAGGCGAAGAGGTCGCGGGATTCTGCACGGATGGGCACAAGCACAAGGTGGCCAGCACGGTTTCTGTGGTGCGTCACGGAAAAGGGAAGATCGTGCTTTCCTGCCTGAACCTCTATCCGTATCTCAGCGACGACAGCAAGTCGGCGAACTCGGTAAAGAAGATACTGTGCAACTACATTGAATATGCCAACGAAAAATAGCGCCGGCTCAAGCCCGCGGAACAGAGAGACGGCGGCGGGTTTGCGCCACTGTCTTTGGGCCGCCCGTTCTTGGGCAGCAAAACGAGAACTTGGATCGTGCTTGGTCCTTTACAACCAGACCAGTCGGGCGTGTCCAACCACCAGCAAGCGATTAACTTTCGGTGCTGAATGGGAAGGCGCGAAACCGGAATTCCGGAATCTGCGTGGGATCACAGAATAGCGTGAGCGAAATAAAGCATGAATGGAAGGATCTGGAGAGGGGAACTTTTGTGAAGAATGTATTTTCTATTGCGGTCGCGGCTGTAGTCATCGCTTTGTTCAGTGTTGGTGCCGTTGTTCATGCGAACGAAAAACCCAATATCGTTTTCATCTTTGCAGACGACTGGGGCTATGGTGATCTCGGTTGTCACGGCAGTACCACCTTTAAGACACCGAATCTGGATCGGTTGGCCCGGGAAGGGATCGATTTTCAGAATTTTACGGTGTGTAATCCGGTATGTTCGCCCAGCCGTACGGCCGTGATGACCGGGCAATTTCCAGCACGACACTGTATTCACCAACATTTCGCTGATGTCGAACATCATCAGATGGCCGGCATGCCCGACTGGCTGGATCCCAATGTGCCCATGCTGCCGAGGCTACTCAAGCAGGCGGGATATGTCACAGGACACTTTGGCAAGTGGCATCTCACCAATACGCACGTCAAGGATGCCCCTCTGCCACCCGCTTATGGTTATGATGAGTATGGGGCCTTCAATGTGCCGGGCAAGCAGATTGGCGTTGCCGATGCCTGCCCTCTGGCCGCCAACTTTATTCGACGTCACAGGGACAAGCCGTTCTTCGTCAACGTGTGGATTCATGAAACCCACACGCCGCACTACCCCAAAGACACATTTCTCAAGCAGTTCGAGCATCTCGATGAGCAACAGCGGGTGTACGCGGCGGTGGTCGCCGCGGGGGATGCCGGGGTCGGTCTGATACTGGACACCCTCAGAGAACTGAATCTTGACAAGAACACGCTGGTAATCTTCTCGTCCGACAATGGACCAGAATGGACCGGACCGAACTCGGGAAAGAAACTTGGCGATATCTCCACGGGTGCGGGGCTCGGAACCTACTATTCGGTAGGGACCACGGCCGGACTGAAGGGCCGGAAGCGTTCGCTCTTTGCCGGCGGTGTGCGCACACCCTTTATTGCACGTTGGCCGGGTGTGATCCCGGCCGGGAAAACCGATAGGAGCTCCGTAATCTCAGCGGTGGATCTGTTGCCGACCTTCCTCACGCTTGCCGGCCGGGATCTTCCCGAGTCCTATCGCCCTGACGGTGAGAGCATTGTATCGGCCTTGCAGGGAAAGCCCTTCCAGCGAACGCGGCCGATCTACTGGGAATGGCGCGGTAACCACGGCAGAGAACATCTCTGGCCCCATCTGGGCATACGCCGGGGAAAGTGGAAACTACTGCTCAATCAGGAGATGAATCAGACGGAACTCTATGACATTGAAGCAGACTGGGCCGAGACGCGCGATCTCTCTGAAGAGCATCCTGAGGTGGTCGCAAGGCTGACCAACCAGGTTCTGGCCTGGAAAGAAACATTACCTGTCACGCCCCCCTCGCACTGTCTGTCGCAGTTGAGGCAGTGACATTGGACACCAAGAAAGAATGAGAAGAACCATGAGAAAGATATTATCAAGGCGTTTTCTGGTGCTGTTGCTGGTCCTGGGAGCATCAGGTGTTGTGTTTTGTCAAGACATGGATGAGATGTGGGGAGAGCAGGTGATGAAACTCAAGGCGGCGGATGCCGAGCGTGGTCAGCTTTTTACGGAGGGTAATTACGCCATGTTTATCCACTGGGGCCTCTATTCCCATATAGGGAACCACTATAAGGGCAAGAGCTATTACGGTATCGGTGAGTGGATCATGAACGGAAACATGGCGAACATTCCTGTGGAGGAGTACCAGGCCTTGGCAGCAGAATTCAATCCCGTCAAGTTCGATGCCGACGAGATCGCAAAACTGGCGAAGGATGCCGGGATGAAGTACATCGTCATCACGTCGAAGCACCATGACGGTTTCGCGATGTATCACTCGCAGGTGAACAAGTTCAATATCGTGGATGCGACTCCCTTCGACCGTGATCCGATGAAGGAACTGGCCCAGGCATGTAAGAGGCATGGGCTCGGTTTGGGGTGTTACTATTCTCACTATCAGGACTGGACCTTCCCGGGTGGAGGCAATGGGCCCAAGCAGACCGCAGACGGCAGAAAGGTGGATTTCAAGTACTACTACGAGAACAAGTGCCGCGCGCAGGTGGAGGAAATCACGACCCAGTACGGGCCGATTGCCATTGTCTGGTTGGATACGCCCGGACGTATTCCGCGGGAATATGTAGAAGAACTCGTGCAAATCGTCAGGAAAAACCAGCCCGAGGCCCTGGTGTCGGGGCGCGCCGGCTACGAACTGGGTGATTACCAGACTCTGGGCGACATGGAGGTTCCGCACGAGAACGTGGAAGGCATCTGGGAAACGGTTGATACGATCAATGACTCCTGGGCATACGCGTGGTATGACAATTACTGGAAGACGCCAGAGGAGATCCTGGGACGTCTGATTTCTTGTGTGAGTCGCGGCGGCACGTACATGCTCAATATCGGGCCGAAGGGTGACGGAACCGTACCGGAATTGGCGGCGCGTACGCTGAGGAAAGCAGGTGAGTGGATCAAGCGTTACCCCCAAGTTGTTTACGGGACAGACGCGTCGCCCTGGAAGCACGCTTTGCCCTGGGGTGATGTTACGGTGAAGAACAGCACGCTCTTTCTGTGTATTTTCGATAGGCCGAAAGAGGGGGAACTGTACCTGCCCGGGCTAAAGACAAAGGTCAAGTCTGCGCGTCTGCTGGGTGAGGAGAAAAAGAAGGCTGGACTCAAGGTTCAGACCAAGGGCAATTGGACCAAGATAACGTTGCCGGCACGCACCTCCGAGAAGATGGTTCCGGTGGTCCAAGTAGAGCTTGATGGGCAGCCTGAAGTGGATCCCTGCTGGGGAATCGACCCTGCGCTGGAAACGACCCTGCTCGCGCAGTTTGCTGATGTAACAGGTGCGAAGCAGGAAAAAAATTCATGGATGGAGAAGTTCGGCGAGTGGAAGCACGTGGTACGCGTCTGGAAATGGGAGCAGGGTGGCAGGGCCTCGTGGGAAGTCGATGTGCTCAAGCCGGGCTATTACAATGTGGATCTCACGTACATCGGAACGGGCCGTATTGTATGGGGTGTCGATATCGAGGGGGGCGAGCACATTCAGAACCAGCAGAACTCCTCGCACAACTACCAGAAATTCCCAATCGGATGGATCAACTTCCCGAAGGCCGGAAGATACCAGGTGAGTGTCTCATGTATCGAGGGCGATCTGGCAGAAGCCAGCCTCAAGGCCATACACTTCACATTTGTGGACTAACCCTCTGATCCCTGGGCAGGACAAAAGATGAGCAAAATATTAACGACCACGTTTTCACGGATGCTTCTAATCGTCTTGGTTATGCCGCAGGACCGCGGCTATGCGATGTCCCCTGAAGATTACGGATGCCTCTGGTGGGCAGACGGCAATCCCTATTATCATGATTACCGTGCCCTGCCGGCTGACAACATACCTGACGACTATCCCGGCAAAAAACAGGTGCTGTGCTTCCATACGGGGAGGTACGGTATGGCCATCGACACCATCAATCTCAACAGGATGAATCTGGGTGCGTTCAATGCATTGGTTCCGTATGAAATGGGCATCACCGAGGTTGACAGGGCGGTCTTTTCTTTACCTGAATCACAACTGTCCCTTGAGGTCCATGCCAACGGCCGGGCCTACACATGCGTTGGCAGGCAACAGCCTGCGGACCACACCCTTTTCCCGGTAAGGTTTGTTGAATACGGACGATTCTTTCAACACGTCAGTATCAACGGCCTGATTTTGGCGGACCGTGAGGGCCATAGGCTCGATGCCGACTGCCGCCTTGAGATAGCCTCATGGCCGGACAGACTGAACATGATCTGCTATGTTAACGGCAAGACCCTTACGCCGGACAAGATCATCCTGCGGGCTGGTGCGAAAATGTCTGATAACGTTCTTCGGGAGCAGGACGAATCGGTGGTTGTTCTGCCGCTCATTGAGCCGGGGACCGGAGCGGCTTTGGAAGATGTGACCGTTGCTGCAGGAGAGAACACGACGATACATGTGACGCATTCCGACACGGTTGGAGCCCATGTGATTACGATCAGAGATCCCACCTGGAGCAATCAGTCGGGCACCTACTACCCGGCAGAGCATCTCGACCGGCTCGACAAGTGGCCGATTACTCTCAGGAACGATAGCGCAGAAACCAGGGTATTCAGGCTGGTGTTCGACACCCGGCCCAGGAACATAACGGGATTTACCCCCATGATTCTCGACAGCAAAGGCCGGCCTACGGGCATACCGGTACAGATCTCAAAGAACTGGCACAGGGGCAAAACGACGCTTCGGTACCAGGGATCCTGGGTCCACGGCTCAACGGTCATAAGGGTGCCGCCGAGATCCGTGCGCAGCTACCAATATGCGATTGCCTACGCGCGCTGGGGTGGTGTGCCCGCGGCGTCCCATGCCCAGTTGTCACTCATAGGCTGGGGGCACAATATGTTCTGGGACGAGTGTGCGATTGGCAGTTTCGGTGAGTCGATCTGTTATGAACCCGGGCGCACGCAACGCCGCAGTTTTATCACAGATGTGCGTCCTCTCATGGTCTTGGGCAAGAATGGCAAAGAATGGGGATGGACGGGCAATGTCGGCGGCGGTGATTTCCTGGTCTATTTCGACGGCAACGGCAAGTACGTCCCCATGATCAAGACGCGGGGCCGGTACTACAGTTACGGACCGAACCTGACCAAGGTCAGCTACGATGAAATGTCGCAGGATAGTGCAATTAAGGCAACATACACCGTTGGCCTGGCGCGGACCGATGACTATGTCCGGGTCTATCAGACGATTCGTTATGATGTTCTCAAACCGGTCGCGTTTTCTCGGCTGGCCTTCTGCCAAATGCCTTCGGATTACTATAACGACATGACATACAGGAAGACTGCGATTGGGAACGTGGACGGCATGACCTCTGAATGGTCTGTGCGCACCGGCAGTTGGCAGTATGACCGACAGTCCGTACCCATGCCGGGGCGTCAGCCGTGGGTGTCGCTCCATGATGTTTTGCCTGACGAGAAGGTGACTCAAGCCGCACGCGGGCTAATCGTGCGAAAGTGGAATGCCGTCCTGGGATCGAAGACATGTTCTGAGCCGCATCTTTCTACGTATATGACCGAATGGCACAGGAACAACTTCCGCGTGGTCGCCGAGCTTTCACCGCCACCGGGGCCCAAGAGCCTCAAGCCGGGTGACTATGTCGATACGGATATTGAACTGGTTGTTCTGCCGTCAAAAGCCGGCATTTACTATGGTTCGAACGAATCTCTCATCGCGGCACTGGACAGAGATGCCAACACGTGGAAGATGGTTCACCGTGAAGCAGCAGGCAATGACTTGACAATCCAAATGAAAGAAGGCAAGCTGGTTAGGAGTTATCCTGTTGAAGTTTCAGTCTCCGGCCGGCAGCGGGCACAGTTTGCAGTTTCGGGCGGAGTCGGCTATGTGCCGGTCACTTTCACCGGCCTTGAAGACTACAGAGACCCTAAACTGTACAGGGTTTTAAATGAAAAGATGACCGCCGAAGATCAATCGGTAAATGGTAACGACTTCTGGCAGACCGATTATGACACCGTCAGCGGGACCTGGAGTATCACGTACAATATTAACCTTGATTCTTCGGTCAAGCCCGGAAAGCCGGTCACGTTTCTGTTTAGGTAACGGGATGGCGTCTCCCGGAAAGAACCCACTCTTACCCTGTTAAGGATGTCGATTTAGACTATGCGTATCAGCAGAAGGAGAGAGTTATGAAGAACAACTTGTTGGTGGCCATGATCGCCCTGGCAGGATGCGTGACCGTCACAGGGCAGGAGACGTTGCCTCCTGTCACAAAAGACAATGTTCCGCAAACCTTCAACCAATTATGGGCAGGATATGATCCTCGCGCGGAGCCTCTCGATATCGAAATTCTGAAGCAGTGGGAAGAAGACGAAGTGGTGCTGCGGATTGTTCGATACCGCATCGGCATTTTCAAAGGCCAAAAGGCCATGATGGCTGCGGTGTATGGTTTTGCAAAGGGTGGAACCAGGCTTCCGGGCCTGGTTCAGATCCACGGTGGCGGACAGTATGCCGATTACCGTGCCGTTCTGACCAATGCCCAGCGCGGCTACGCCACCATTTCCATTGCCTGGGCCGGTCGGATCAATGCACCCGACTACCAGGTCAATCCTGAAATCGTGAAGCTTTTCTGGGATGGCAAGACCGGTGATCCCAAATACAAGCTCACGACTGACTGGGGCGCGCTCGATGCGTATCACGCCCCTTGCAGAAATCCGGAGAACGCCTTTGCTAAGGTGTCGCCGGCGTCGTGGACCTTGGATGACGTGGAATCGCCTCGGAACAATCCCTGGTTTCTATGTACCCTGGGCGCACGTCGGGCCCTGACCTTCCTGGAGCATCAGCCGGAAGTGGACCCGGATAAACTGGGTGTCTACGGTCATTCCATGGGCGGCAAACTCACGGTCTTGACCGCGGCCGCCGACGCCCGTATCAAAGCGGCGGCCCCCTCCTGCGGCGGTATCAGCGATCGCGATTCCGACAACGCGATCTATCGCGCGACAATCAACGATGATGTGAACCTGAAACAAATTTCCTGCCCGATCATTTTTCTCAGTCCCTCAAACGACTTTCACGGCCGTATCAATGATCTGCAAAAAGCAGTGCGAGAAATCGCCGGCAGGCAGTGGCGCGTGACCTGTTCGCCGCATCACAACCATCAGGATACCTCCGAATACCAGGTTGCCGGCCTGCTGTGGCTCGATCAACATCTGAAAGGCACCTTCTCCTTCCCGCAGACCCCGAAGAGTTCGCTGAATCTGAAAACAAAGAATGCGGTGCCGTTCTTTACGGTCACGCCGGATGCATCAAAGCCGATCGTTTCAGTGGACATCTATTACACCCAGCAAGGGCAGAATGAGGGCGAAAGAAATAACCATGAAAACACAATGAACCGTTTCTGGCGTCATGCAACTGCAAAGAAAAGCGGCAATACCTGGGCGGCGTACCTGCCGCTTATCAGCACGGACAAACCGCTCTGGGTCTATGCCAACGTCGTCTATGCACTGGATCGGCCGGTCACCGGTGCCGGTTACTATTACAGTCCCTATACCGCACAAACGTTCAATCTGTCGTCCACGATGCAGGTGGCAACTCCCGGCCGGCTCAAGGCGGCCGCAGTGCGCGCGACGTTGAAGCCCTCGCTGGTGATCGAGACCTTTGAGGGCGACTGGGAGAAACAGTGGTTTACCTACAGGCCCGAGGACTGGGCGCGTCGGACGCATAAGCTCTACGATGAGCAATGGCAGGCCCCACCCAGTGCAAAGCTTGCGTTTGAGGTTCGTTCCGCCCAGCCCAACAAGCTGGTAGTCGGGATCGATCAATACGCTGCAGAGGTTCAGCTTGGTGGTGGTTCCAAGTGGCAGCGTATCGTCCTGGCTCAGGGTGACTTCCGCAACACCGCCGGCGCTGCAACCCTGGAGTGGACAGGCATCAAGGAGCTGCGCCTGGGCGCCAGGGAAACACTCCGTTCAAACGAAAACGGCGTACAAGAAACGCGGGTACTGGGCGATGAATGGCAAGGTGCCAAACCGGAATTCCGCAACCTGCGATGGATCACAGAATAGCGTGAGCGAAATAAAGGATGTCCGGAAGGATATTGAAAAGGGGTATCTTATGAAGAATGTATTTTCTATTGCGGTCGCGGCTGCAGTCATCGCGTTGTTCGGTGTTGGTTCCGTCGTTCATGCGAACGAAAGACCCAATATTCTTTTCATCTTTGCCGACGACTGGGGGTGGGGCGATCTTGGATGCCACGGGCACCCGTATGTCAAAACGCCGAACATCGACCGGTTGGCTGAGGAGGGCACTGATTTCCATCGTTTTGTCGTGGCCAGCGGCGTTTGCTCCCCGAGTCGGACGGCGGTGATGACCGGCCATTTCCCGGCCCGCTACAATATTGACGGACACTTCGCCTGGGCCAAACAAAATGCCAAGCGCAATATGCCTGACTGGTTGGATCCGAAGGCACCTCTGCTGTCCCGGTTCCTGCAAGAGGGGGGATATGCCACGGCCCACTTTGGAAAGTGGCACCTCTCCAATGACATGATTCCGGACTCGCCCCTGCCGAGTGAATATGGCTACGATGCCTATGGAGCATTCAACTGTGCCGGCGAACAAATGCCGGTGCACGAAGACGCGCGCAATGCTATCGCTTTCATCCAGAAAAGCCACCATGAGGGGAAACCGTTTTTCATCAACTTGTGGATGCACGAACCCCACACACCGTTCCATACGCTGCCGAAATATCGCTGGCGTTTCCGCGATCTTGAAGAGGCAGACAATATCTACGCGTCGGTCTTGTCTCATGCAGATGACCGGATCGGGGAAGTGTTGGACGCGCTGGATCGTTTGGGCCTGACTGAAAACACCCTTGTTATCTTCAGCTCGGACAACGGGCCGGCACGAGCTGCCAGCCCGACGGAACCCGAGCTGATGTATGACACGGCAACCGGTGCGGGCTATGGAATTGGCGCCTCTAAGGGAATCACCGGAGGCAGAAAGGGGTATAAGGCAGCGCTCTTCGAAGGTGGCATCGGCGTGCCATTCATTGCCCGCTGGCCCGGGAAGATCGCTGCTGGTAAGGTGGACGACTCCTCCCTCATCTCGGCGGTTGATCTACTCCCCACTTTTTGCGAAGTGGCTGGAGTGGAACTTCCGCCCTCCTACTCGCCTGATGGCGTCAGCCAGGTATCTACACTGTTGGGCAAGGGAAAAACCAAGCGTGAAAAACCGCTGTTCTGGAAATATGACTCCCCCTGGCCGGCTCCTAAAGACAGGCCCGACCATTGGGTTTCCTATGCCATCGTGGATCAACGCTGGAAGCTCGTGGCCAATCAAGATTGCAGCTACGTGGAACTCTATGATATCGCAGCGGACCCCTACGAGAAAAGCGACGTGAAAAAGAAGAACCCGGAAGTCGTGAAGCAATTGCTGAAGAAGCTCGCTCAATGGAAGGATACCCTTCCAGTCAAACCGGATGAAAAGCTCTTCTCGGCGGAACGTTTGCAATAGGATAACCAGACTCGGTCTCGATACCTTGTGGGCAAACGACATACTATGACAACTGAGCATTTGTGCATACAACATCTCAGTACTGATGCACCATGAGAAAAGAAAGTTCAAACAACCGGAGCACCAGACATTATGAAAAACAATATAAAAGTATTAGTTCTTGCCCTCATATTTCTGCCATTTAATTCCTATGGTCGAGTGATTAGTGTAAGTGATTACGGCGCTTTAGGTGATGGGAAGACTGTTAATACAAGGACTATTCAAAAAGCGATTGACGACTGTCATGAATCAGGAGGAGGCACGGTACTGTTTTCCAATGGTAATTACGTAACCGGAACTCTGTTACTTAAAAGCAATGTATTTCTGCATATTGAAGTCGGTGCTACTCTATCGGGAAGTACTGAATTCAGTGATTACGCATCGAATGTATTCCGCAATCAGTATGCAGACAAAAACAAGAAAGAGGGATGCCTGATTTTTGCGGAAAATGCAGAAAACATTGGGATTGAGGGAAAGGGGAGAGTTGATGGACGAGGTTATAGAAGTAATTTTCCCAATCCGGAAGATCCCAAGAAAGACAGGCCAATGCTCAT
>DATKWR010000364.1:0-10566 GCA_035529475.1 Sedimentisphaerales bacterium
CAACCTCTCGGTGGACCTGGCCGCCGTGGGCGATACGGCCGGGGCGCTGGAGGCCATCAAAGAGGCCGTCGAGATCCTCCGCAAGCTCAGTGACGCAAGCCCCCAGCGATACCTGCCCGATCTGGCTATGAGCCTGAATAACCTCTCGAACCGCCTGAGCGACGTGGGCGATACGGCCGGGGCGATGGAGGCCATCAAAGAGGCCGTCGAGATCCGCCGCAAGCTCAGTGACGCAAGCCCCCAGCGCTACCTGCCCGACCTGGCTTCGAGCCTGAACAACCTCTCGGTGGACCTGAGCGACGTGGGCGATACGGCCGGGGCGCTGGAGGCCATCAAAGAGGCCGTCGAGATTTTCCGCAAGCTCAGTGACGCAAGGCCCCAGCGCTACCTGCCCGACCTGGCTTCGAGCCTGAATAACCTCTCGGCGGACCTGAGCGCCGTGGGCGATACGGCCGGGGCGCTGGAGGCCATCAAAGAGGCCGTCGAGATTTACCGCAAGCTCAGTGACGCAAGCCCCCAGCGCTACCTGCCCGACTTGGCCATGAGCCTCGGGACACTTGGGACGGTTCTGCTGGCACGCAATGAGTACTCCAAAGCCGAAGAAGCATTCGCAGAAGGCGGTGAATTGGTCCGACCATTTGCAGCCAAATTCCCGGGAAGCCCCTTTGAGAGACGCCTGAAGAGTCTTGAAAGAAACCTTGAACGGGCGCGCAAGGCGGGCGGCTAAGCGAAGAGGTCGGCTTCGCCGCTGGAGTGGACGAGGATGGTGGTGGGCATATCGGTTAGAAGCTCGCTGACGCGGCGATACAGGTGTCCGCCGGACTCATCTTCGGCGGGCTGCAAACCCAAAAAGACTACATCCGCCTTGGCCGAATGGCTGCGAAAGACCTCGGAGAAGGGTTCTGCCGATACAATCACGCGCGGCTCAGCGCGGATGCGGGCGGCTTCGACGAGTTTGCGAACCGCCTGACGCGATGACTCGCGCCCTGCGGCATCTTTGATCACACGCAGGATTCGAATCCGGCTGTCGCGCCACTCCCAGTTCTGCGCGAGCAAATGCCCCAGTGTCGCCATGAGCGAGCCGTTCTCCTGGCCTCGCCACCAGATGTCGATCCGCCGCTGATGCCCATCCTCCGAAGGCAGCCCTTTGTCCACCACGATGACCACGCTCTTGCCCAGCCCGGCGATGCTCCAGACGTGACGGATCATCACGTCGGCGCGCTGCTCGCTGCGGGGCCAGCCGAACAAGACCGTGTTGGGCTTGAGCGGACCGATCGAATGCGCCTGCGCCAGTGTACGAATGCCCTCATCGACATCCTCGGCGAAAACGACTTCCGGAAAGACGGCCAGGGCGTTGTCCTGCAGGAACGTTTCCATAGCCGACCGCAGACTCTCGACACGTGCGGCGAAGGTTTGCAGGTCGCCCGAGAAGACCTGTGCCGCCGTAACCAGGCCGCGCCCGCCTTCCATCCAGACGGCATATTTGATCAGCGTCATGTGCGTCTGCGTGTTGCCGGCCATGACCAGGAAGGTGGGCCGCCAGTTCTTGGCGTGCGGCGTCATCCGGCGGAGTTTCTGCAGCGTGCGGACCGCCAGGGCGTACTGAAAACCTCGCCGGGCATCCCCGAAGGCCGAGCGAAAAACCCGCCGGCTCAGGAACGCGTAGATTCCGGCAATAATCAGCGCCGCCACCGAGGCCACGATCGCGTCAATGAGAATCATCACCCCCAGGCACATCGCAAACCCGAGCAGAGACGTGGTCCAGTGATAGAACCGGAAGCGCGGGCGGAACGACGGATTGGCCCCGAACGATTCGACAAAGGCAGCGAGGTTGATCATCCCGTACGTGCACAGAAAGAACATGGTGACAATCGCGGCGATCAGGTCGAACGCCGCCATCGAATCGCCGCCGCTGGCCAGCAGGATGACTCCAAACGTCAGAACCAGCGTCAGTGCAAGTCCTAATCGCGGCTCGTCCTTGGCTTTCGAGCCCCGGCCGAACACGCCGAGAATCGGAAAAATCCGGTCCCGTGCGAGGGCCTGGAGGACCCGCGGCGCGCCGAGGTAGGACCCGACCGCGCTCGATATGGTCGCGGCAAAGACGCCGCCTACGACGAGGAACCCCGTTCCCAGCAACGCACTGTCCACCAGCATCTCAAAGGGCCGCTCCAGCAGGTCCGTGCGCGGCTGTGAGCCGCCGCACAGAATCATCTGGAGCAAATATATGAGAAAGCCGACCGCGATGGCCGCCATCGTGCCGCGCACCAGTGAGCGGGGGGGGTCTTTCAAATCGCCCGACATATTGACGCCGGCCAGAATACCCGTCACCGCGGGAAAGTAGATCGCAAAGACCACCCAGAATCCGATGGTCGGCTTGCTATAGGATGGGCCAAGGTTCGCTTGGAACATCGCGGGATCAAAGCGAACCAGCGCGCCGCCCAGGAAGGATGCGATGGCCAGAGCCAGCAAGGTCATGACGATGTACTGCGCTCGAATCGCCGCCCCCGAACTGATCAGGTTGATGACAAACAGAACGGTCGCGGCCCCCAGGGCGATAGCGAGAAACCAGGGAGCCAGGATCGAGAATCGCAAGACCACGGAATTGGTGAAGGCCAGGATGTAGAAGGGCACCGAGAGGGCCTGAGCCAGGAACAGAGCCAAGCCGATGGCGCCGCCGAACTGCGGGCCTAATGCACGCGAAATCAGGAAATAGGCCCCGCCGCCGGCGACCGGCGTATTCGTGGCAATCGCGCTCATGGAAACGGCGGTCAAGAGGCTGATGACCTCAGCGGCACACAGAATAAGTATCGCGTTGAGAATGCCGGCCTCGCCCACCACGTACCCGGCGCGAAGGAACATAATCGCGCCGAGGACGGTCAGTATTGAGGGCGTGAACACCCCGGCGAACGTGCTGAACTGGTTTCCTTTCTGGCCCATGAGTGCAAATGATATCACTGGTTTCCTTCAATTCCCACAGCGGACATCATATTTTTCATCTTGCGCGCCCGGGACCCGAAAAATCGCAAGGAGGGGCTTGATTGAGCGGATACGGCTCGTGTAGAATATTTGTTTTTACCTGAATCGCTCGCTTTGCAGGAGACTTAACGTGAAAGCAAACGACTTACGAAAAGGCATGGCCACTATACTGGACGGGAAGCTTTATGTGTGTACAGCCGCAACGCACATGACGCCGGGTAACTTGCGGGCATTCGTCCAGGCCAAACTCAAATCGCCGACCGACGGGACTGTTGTTGAGAAGCGTCTGCGTTCAACCGATGAGCTTGAGCAGGCGTTTCTGGACCGGCGGCAAATGGAGTACCTCTACTCCGATAAGACCGGCCACGTGCTGATGGACAACCAAACCTACGACCAGATAACCGCCAGCGACGAGCTGATCGGAGAATCGATCAAGTTTTTCAAGCCCAATACGCCACTGACGGCCCTGGCCCATGAAGGCAACGTTATCGCCATCGAACTGCCCAAATCCGTTGACCTGGCTGTCACCGATACCACGCCTGCGCTTAAGGGCGCGACGGCAACGAATCAGTTGAAGGAAGCGGTGCTTGAAACCGGGCTGCGGACGCGCGTTCCGCCGTTCATCGAGGTGGGCGAAGTAGTTCGCATCAGCACCGACGACGGCTCGTACATATCCCGGGCAAAATAGGCTCGCCCGCCCTCGCATGTCTAAGGCCATCACAGCGGGCGCAGCCAGATATTCCCCAACCGGCCCGTTAGCTCTCCAGAATCCGGATCGCTTCTTCGACGGTGGCTGCTCCGTGGACCATTTTGCTCAGGGCCTGCACCATTTTGGCCGGGCTCTTGTGCTGGAAGGCGTTGCGGCCGATCGAGACGCCCGCGGCGCCGGCCTCGAGCGCACCCTGTACCATTCTGAAGATATCCTCGTCGCTGCCCATCTTCGGCCCGCCCGCAATCACAACCGGCGCGGGACAACCTTCCACGACGGTCACGAAACTCTCGACGCTGCCCGTATAGACGACCTTCACAATATCGGCGCCCAATTCGGCTCCGACCCTCGCGGCGTGCTTGACGTTCTCCACGTTGTATTCATCCTTGACCTTTGGCCCGCGCGCGTACATCATCGCCACCAGCGGCATTTGCCATTCGAAGCACCGCTCGCTGATCTGCCCCAATTGGCCGAGCATCTCTTTGTCGGTCTCGGCGCCAAGGTTGATGTGGACCGAGACGGCGTCGGCGCCAAGCTTAATGGCCTCCTCGACGGTGCAGACCAGCTCTTTGGCGTTCGGGTCGGGGCTCATCGCCGTCCCGGCCGAAAGATGGATAATCAGGCCGGCGTCCTTGCCCGTGCCTCGATGCCCCACACGGACGATACCTTTGTGCATGAGGATCGCGTTGGCCCCGCCGGCCACGACGTTGCTGACCGCCGTCCGCATGTCGGCCAGCCCTTCAATCGGCCCGACCGTCACGCCGTGGTCCATCGGAATGATGACCGTCTTATGCGAATTGCGGTCGATAATCCGTTCGAGTCTTATCTTTTTGCCGATCATAGCCATATCTCCAAATTCTCGTCATTGCGAGTTCGCGCCCCGCGAACGAAGCAATCTGTTGTTCTCACGCTTAGAATTTACCCGAAGCCGCGCAAAAGGCAAGAGAAAACCACCCCGTCGCCAGCCTTTGCAACACTGCACTGCCGTGCTCCAGTGTGTGTAAGGGCAAAATCACCAATAATCGATTGCCTGGGATATTGTTTCTTTGCCGACTTTCTTGACCGGCCCGGCGTGGCGCACTATCATCTTCACTGGTGGCGAAAGGGAACTAAGGGTTGGGAACACCTAATGCAGACGTTCTGACAGTGTCATCTGTAACGGATGTTGCGATAAGCTGGACTATCTGGGGACTCTGCCATAAGCTCTGTTCTTCGCCAGACAGAAGAAGTAAGAGGTCCAAATGAAACAATCAGAGATTGAATCGTTTCCAGCAGACGTAGCGCGCAAGCTCAAAACTTACGTCTACAGACTTATTGATCCGCGAAATGGGGAGACTTTTTATGTCGGGAAAGGCCAGGGCAATCGCGTGTTTGCCCACATACGCGCTGAGCAGAACCTCGAAGGGGATGAACTCAATAACAAGCTGAAACGCATACGCGAGATTCGCGTTGCTGGCTTTGAGGTGGCTCACGTCATTCATCGCCACGGAATGGATGAGAAAACTGCCGTCGAGGTTGAGGCTGGGCTCATCGATGCCTATCCGGGACTCACGAATATTGTTGGTGGAGCAGGCAGTAGCGACTGCGGCACAATGCACGCCAGGGAGATTATCAGCCGCTATTGTGCTGAACCGGCAGTGTTCCGACACAAGGCGTTGCTAATCAGCGTCCACAGGAGCGCCGCCACAACCTCGCTGTACGAAGCGACTCGTTATGCATGGAAGGTCCGCAAGTCCAAGGCCAAGAGAGCAGAGGTTGTCCTTGCTACCGTGCGGGGCCTGATTGTCGGAGCTTTCGTTGCGCATGATTGGCTGGAGGCGACAGCAGCCAACTTTCCAGGTCACGAGGATGCCCCAGGACGCCTCGGTTTCGTTGGAGAGGAGGCACCTGTGAAGATTAGGCGTTTGTACGTTGGGAAGCGCGTGCCAGACGAGTACCGCAAGCCCGGCGCCGCGAATCCAATCAAGTACACGTGGTAGAATCCGAAGCATCCGTCTGTGCGATGTGTGTGTTTGAAAGAGAAGTGCAGAATACCGGGGTAGGCGCTACTTCGACCGATGCACGGACACCCGTGAAGAGGGGGGGCAGGAGGCGCGCCTTATTGACTATGGGCGTTTTCGCTTGACGGGAGCGCTCGCAGCGGTTAGACTGGAGGTATGTTACAGGAGTATTGCAGTGAACCGAACAACAACCTCCGTCTTTGATTTGAGCAAGCAATGTCGAGTTTGATGGACAGAATCACGATCAATCCTGCACAATGCGGCGGGCGTCCGTGTATTCGGGGCATGCGAATCCGCGTGATTGACATTCTGGACCTGTATGCGGCCGGCTTAAGCGCCGAACAGATCCTTGAAGAGATGCCTGATCTTGAAAGGGAGGACTTGCAGGCCGCCCTGCAATACGCTGCCCGCAGTCTGGATCATCCGGTGCTGGCCGCATGACCATCTGGATTGATGCACACATGTCTCCAGCCATAGCGGCCTGGATTCGGAGCAACTTCGGCGTCAACGCCGTGGCGGTGCGCGATCTGAGACTGCGAGACGCCACCGATCAGGAGATATTCTCTGCCGCGAAGCAAGCGAATGTCGTTGTCATGACCAAGGATAATGATTTCGTCTTGATGCTCGACAGATTTGGCCCGCCGCCACAAGTGGTTTGGGTCAGGTGCGGCAATACATCGAACGCGCGGTTGAGAGAGATTTTGACGAGGACTTTGCCCAAAGCCCTGGAGCTTCTGGGTTCGGGGGAGAAGCTCGTGGAAATCAACGCGAGCTGAGGCAACAAGTGCAGCGGCCGCCATCTCCTACTCTTGCGGCAGGCGCATCTTCTCGTAGAACTCGGCGTACTTGTCCTTGTCGTCCGTTTTTCGCCAGGCGATAGCCGCACGCGGGTGCTCGTTCAACATCCCCGTGACCATATAGGGGATGAGGTAGCCCCACTCAATCTCCTTGAGCATGGGGATCATGTGATCCTGTATCACTTTGAGAACCGGCGTCAGGTTGAATTTCGGATTCTTCAGGAAACCGACCAGCAATTCGAGGCAGCAATTGCCGGGGCCGCGCCCGATGCCGTACAGCGAGCCGTCCAGATAGTTGGCGTTGTGGATGATGCCCTCGATGGTATTCGCGTACGCAAGTTGCTGATTGTTGTGGCAGTGCACGCCGATCTCTTTGCCGGGCAAATGCTCTCGATAGAGTTTGACCATGTATTCAATCTGCTCGCAGTACAGCGCGCCAAAGCTATCGACGACATAGACCACATCGACCGGGGTCTTGGCAAGTTGGTCCAGCGCTTCGACAAGGTCGGGCTCGATCTCTTTCGAGATCGCCATGATGTTGCAGGTGGTCTCGTAGCCGAGGTCGTGACATTTGTTGATCAGCTCGATGGCGCTGTCGATATATTTGACGTAGGTGGCGGCGCGAATCATGTCGATGGGGCTTTCGTCCGCCGGGGCGAACTGCTGCTCCTTGACGCGGTAGGAGTCCACCATCACGCTGATCTTCAAGTCGGATTCGATGCCGTCGATGATTTGGCGAATCTTGTCGTCGTCGCAATATTTCCAGGCCCCGAAGTCCTGGGGCGGGAACAGCTCCCGGCTGCTGCGATAGCCGAACTCCATATAGTCAATGCCGCTTTTCGAAAGGGCCTGATACACCGCGCGGACGAACTCGTCGGTGAAATAGTGGTTGTTAATCAATCCGCCGTCTCTGATGGTGCAATCGAGCACTTTGATTTTCTCTCTGTACATGTCCTGACCTTTAACGAACGCTCTCTAAAGTTTCTCCAACACTCTTTCCACAACCTCAACTGGACTGGGTGGCATCCTCAAAGCCGTAGGCTTTGGGGATGGTAAATGCGCCACAAGCCATCCCCAAGCTGCGCTTGAGGCTGCCACCCTTCCAGACTATCAGAATCAACTGTGACAGACTCATAGTCGCTCCAGCGTTCTCTCTACGACGTCGGGCGCGACCTCAACGGCGTACTGGCCGCTGTCGCGGTAAACCTCGCCTATTTTGGCGATGAGCACAAACCGCGGCCATTTGTTGACCGCTTTCTTGTCGCGCTTAATCAGGTCGATTAAGTCTTCTTCGGCCACATTCGGAGGCAATTTTACCGGAACGTGCAGTTCTTCGAGAATCCGCGTGATTCTCTCAAGCCGGCCCGGCTCGGAAAGCCCCATCTCCACTTCAATCAGGCCCGCGGCGATAATCCCCACCGCGACGGCTTCGCCATGCAGAAGCGCAAAGCCGCTGGCCGCCTCGACGGCGTGCCCGATAGTGTGGCCGTAGTTAAGGATTCTTCGCTTGTTCTGTTCGCCCGGGTCGGCCTCGACCACGCTGCCCTTGATCTTGCAGTTCCAGTGGGCCACGTGCTCCAGCACGTCGGGCTTTCGCTGGAGGACCGCATCGAGGTGGGTCTCCAGGTAGTCAAAATACAGGCTGTCGGCGATAATCGCGTGCTTGACGGATTCGACCAGCCCCGCGCGGAACTGCCTCTCGTCCAGCGTGCTTACCGTCGCCACGTCGATATAAACCGCCGAGGGGTGCCAGAAGGCGCCGAAGGCGTTCTTGCTGAGGGTTGAATCGACGCCCGTCTTGCCTCCGATGGATGAATCGGCCTGGGCGACAGTCGTCGTCGGAATGTGCACAACAGGGACGCCTCTCTTGAAGACCGCCGCCGCAAAGCCCGCGACGTCGCCGACGGTTCCGCCGCCGAGAGCGACGACGAGCGTGTCTCTGCCCAAGTACGCGTTTTCCATCGCCTCGATGATGGCTGTGACGGTATGGATGTTCTTGGACTTCTCACCGGCGGGGGTAATCACGAAAGTCGGGATGTCCCGCTCGCCGAGGAGCGTGTTCAGATGGCCCGAGGAAACCAGGCTCTCGTCCGTAACGACAAACTTGTTGTAGGGGCCGAAATCGGCCTCGATCTTCGCCCACAGCGCGCCGAGAATCTCCGTGCCGATGCTTATCGTGTAGCCCGCCGCGGGGCAAGCCGGAATTCTAACCTTGTGCTCTAACATCCATCCAAAACCAACAGATTTCTCAGAAAACTCAGATCCTGGCCCAACAAAACGGCTCTAAACCTGCCACGCGGAGTTTCGTCAACAGCGTAAACTCAATACTATAACCTGCTTACTGCATGGATGCAATGCTTTTGGGGCGGTCAAACTCATGTTTCCGGCGTTTCCTTGCCGGGTGAGTACTTGCCCGCGTTGTTGGGGCCACGTTATGTGGACTGCGAAGGAAGAAGGCCCGCCGACCGGGCTGAGCGGGGCTACACAAGCACAGTCTCAAGGAAACATGCGGCGTTGTGCCCAACATGGTCTGCGTTTCGAGGTGAGGAACCGGCCTCCATCAATCGAATCGCTCAATTGCTGGTGAAAAAGATAGTTTTCGGGTAAAAAACAGGCTACCCAATCGTCCTAACCGTCGCAGCCATGGCTCAAAGTACCAAGGGATTGATCAGATGTAGTAGCCAGTATTTGATCTGACATTTACGCCACGCTGGCGGTTGTCTGTACAGTTTGATTCAACATCTTTTCTTTGGCGAGTGAGACACCATCCAAGAACGTTTGCATCGGGGTCTTGCCAAAGCAGTACTTTCCACCATGTGGCCGTGACTCATTGTATTCTCTCAGCCAAGTATCCAGGTCGCCCCGGGTTCTTGCGGTTCTCAGTACCGTCGGACTTTTTAGCCATTAGCTGGCGTACCAGCCAAAGGTTACGATGTAACGCTATATCTGAAACGGACCTATGGGCAGGACATATGTGCATCTTACGGGGTCCCCTTCACCTGCCCGTCCACACCGGCGCCGAATAAGTCGAACCGTGCGCTTTAAAGACCCCGTCCGTCATATCATTCGCATGGTGAACCCGCAGCAGAAAATACCTGCTCGAATCGTCCTGCACAATCCCATCCCACACAATCTCGCTCTTCTCGCCGTCAAACAGCGCTTCGGCCGCAACCTCCACCTTATCCACATCCGTTGGATGGTTCCGCAGCACCTGAATCCGCCTCACCCGCTGCCCCGCATCCTCCACAGGCGTCCTCATCTCTACATGAAACGCCAGCCGCGTCGGCTTATCTAACGTCGAGCCCATCACATACCCGTTCACCGAGTACTTCAACTCCACGCGCGTCTTCCGCTCCCCCGCCCACGAAGTATACGTCCGCCGCTGTCGCATCGCCCGCGTCAGTGCCTCCTTCGTCAACTCCGTCGCTAACACGCACGTCAACGGCGGTATATTTTCCAGATGCCAGTACCCATGGCTGTCCGTCACCGAAATCGGAGACACCTTCCAGCCCTTGTTAAGCGCCCGAACATAAGCCTCCCATCGCGGCTGTCCCCGGTACACCGTCCGCAGTTCGAACATCGTCACCACATCCACAATTTCCTTGTCCAGATACGCCCAGTCCTGGTACCCCCTCAGCCCCGGATGATTGAAACTCGCCACCGCACACCCCTCGCCACCCGCCGGCCGCGCCTCCTTAAGCCACTCATAAAACCTCGGAATACCCACCTCCTTGGCATTCAAGTATTCACTCACGTTAATGGCGTTCATATGCCCCGTCCCCGTCCCCTCGCCGTCAAACTGGGCATTCCTGCTGAACTCAAAGCCCGCCATCGCCACAAAAGTCTCATCCGTGTACTTCTCCGCCGCCGCCTGCGCAGCCAGCCACGCCTTATTCCTCTTGGCATCCACCGGCTGCAAAGGTTCCTCCTGCGAATGATCCGTCACCACAAAAAAGTCGAACCCCTTCGCCTTGGCCTGATCGAAGTACTTCTCCGGCGGCCCCTGGTAATTGCTGTAATTCTCGCGGTCCCAGTCCGCCTTCAGCACTCCGTCCTCGCCCCGGTGGTTCCCGTGCGAATACGT
>DATKWR010000365.1:0-19351 GCA_035529475.1 Sedimentisphaerales bacterium
CTACTACTCCTGGCCGGCTGGCTGGGCAGGGAATACCAGGCACGGAATAAGCCTGTAGACACCTCACAATAGGAAATTCCATGGATCACTACAAACACGACGAACAAGAGGTCGACGACAACGATCTGGAGGAGGGGTCCGAGGTATTGGATTTCGAGAATCTTGTCGGGGGCATGGAGTCCGTCGAGTCCGAGGAAGACGCAGCCAAGCGCAAGAACGAGCTTGCGGCGCGCCTCGACCAGTTCGGTGCGTCGCTTGCCAAGACCCGCTCAGATGCCATCAACGCCAGGCAGCAGTCGGGTATTGAGGACGAGTGGATCGAGGACGAGGAGTTCTACCAGGGCGTTGATGACGCCAACAGGAGCGAGGCCAAGGCCACCTGGCGCACCAAGCCTATGGGGCAGACGTCCTCGAGGCCGCCCACGGGTGGGACGAGAAGCACGGTGTTTCCCAACATCACCCGCCCTTACTGCGATGCAGCGGCGGCCCGTATTGCGGACATGCTGTTGCCGACAGACGACAGGTCATGGGGGATCAAGCCCACGCCCATCCCGGAGCTTCAGCAGAAGATTGACGACTACGACGACGAGAAGAAGCAGGCAGCGCCTGTTGCGCCGGTGCCGGCCCCCAAGATTGCCTCGACGTCTGCTCCAGTTGCCCCAGGCGGGCCTCAACCGCAAGGGCTGATACCGGGAGCCCAGCCGGCTCCCCCGATGCCCGAGGCGGCTCCTGAGCAGCCTGAGCTACCCAAGACCGAGAGGGATCTCGAGATTGAGGAGGCCAAGAAGGTCATGAAGGTCGCCATGGACAAGGCGGACAAGACCCAGACCAGGATTGAGGACTGGCACGTCGAGTGTCAGTGGCACGCCCATGTGCGAACGGTTATCGAGGATTCCTCGAGAGCGGGTACTGGGGTGCTGAAGGGCCCGATCCCCATGCTCAAGAAGGGGTTTCAGTACAACGAGGGCGGCAACGTCTCTAAGACCGAGAAGATCAACCCGGGCTCGAAGTGGGTGGACTTCTGGAACATCTACCCGGATGGTGCCTGTGGGGACAACATCCACAACGGATCGTACATCTGGGAGAGGGACTACCTGACCCGCAAGCAGCTCCGTGAGCTGATGGGGCGGGAGGACTACATCGACGATCAGATCGAGATGTGCCTCAAGGAAGGCCCACAGAGGGCCGAGGCGACGTACAAGGACACGCCGGACGGTAACGTGGACTCGCTCCTGGGCAAGGACAAGTTCGAGATCTGGTTCTTCCACGGGACCGCGGAGAGGGAAGACCTCGAGGCCCTGGGATGTGAGTGCGGCAACGAAGGCGACCCGTATGTGCCTGTAGTGCTCGAGATGGTGAACAACCGGGTGATCAAGGTGGTGATGAACCCCTTGGACACGGGCGAGTTCCCCTACGACGTGATGGTGTGGCAGAAGCGCTCAGGGTACTGGGCTGGCATTGGTGTAGCACGCCAGATCCGCACCCCGCAGCGAATCGTCACCGCGGCGACGAGGGCCCTGATGGACAACGCTGGCCTTGCCAGTGGGCCCATGATCATCTTCAGGCAGGCTGTGGTCACGCCGGCCGATGGAAACTACATCCTCGCACCACGCAAGATCTGGTACATCGCGGAGAACGCGACGGACATGAAGGACGCGCGGCACGCGATCGGCGTTGTCAAGGTCGACATGCTGGTCACTGAGCTGACGGCGATCGTCAACCTCGGCCTATCGATGGCGGAGGACGTCACTGGTATGCCGATGCTCATGCAGGGTCAGATGGGAAACAAGACTCCTGACACTCTGGGCGGGATGCAGATGTTGAACAACAATTCCTCGGCTGTCCTGCGGCGCCTCGCGCGCCTGTTCGATGACCGGGTTACGGAGCCGCACGTAAGGCGCTACTACCACTGGCACATGCAGTACGGGCCGGATGAAGAGAAGGGCGACTACTGCGTTGATGCACGGGGCTCGAGCGCTCTCGTAGAGAGGGACTTGCAGAACCAGGTGATCGGCCAGACGGCGCAGCTCTTCCTGGATCCACGCTACGGCAAGGATCCGAAGAAGTGGATGGACGAGTTCCTCAAGTCACAGAGGCTTGACGTCAACCGGTTCAACTACGACGACGAGGAGTGGAAGAAGGTTGTCGAGAAGATGTCGCAGCCGCCGCCCAACCCTGCAGTCGAGGTTGCGACGATCAACGCAGAGAACAGGATCACGCTGCAGCAGGCCAATGATGCCCTGCAGAAGACCCTGGCACAGGCGGAGACCGCTGCAGTTGCGCAGGAGAACGGGCTGGATCGTCAGCTCCAGATCATGATCAAGACCGCAGAGGAGAGCGGGAAGCGTGTCCTTAGCCTGGATGACGTGAAGAAGGTCGTCGGTGTTACGGTCATGAAGATCAAGGCGCAGCAGGAGTCTGAGCAGCGCGGCCGCCAACACCAGTCCCAGGAGGGAGACAAGGACAAGTTCCACTCCTCACGGGAGAGCGAGAAGGGACACGCTGCAAAGCTGGCCTCCGACGCTATCAAGGGGTTCGAGCCCGCTGGGAAGGCCCCGAAGGGCCAGAGCTACACTAAATGAGTAATGAACTTGATCTGAAGATTTACCCTGCGGCTACTCTGGTAGCGAGGGGGTTCGTCAAGGGTGAGTCCCCGTACCGAAAGTTCGGCGCATCTGCGAACATCGGTACATCGGCAACGATGATCAACCACAGTGTTGTTGCTACGGTGCCTCACGTTGAGTTGACGGCTATACCGGTAGAAGTTCTATCGGCCAATGCGACAGACGATTCGGGCAACACCGGGGCAACGTCTTTGTTTATCGAGGGTGTGGGCGAGAACTGGCAGCTACAGTCCGAGACCCTGACCCTCAACGGCACCGCTGTCGTCAGGTCGACGAAGAACTACCACCACGTATTCCGTGGCTACGTCTCTGCCGTAGGAACGTACATGGGGAGCAACGCGGGGAACATCACCATTCGGGCGAACAATGCCGGGACCACATACGAGGTCATCGCCACCGGCCTGGGGCAGACCCTAACGACTGGGTATATCGTTCCGCTGGGCTATACGTTCCTGGCCGAATCTGTCCACATGACGGTGCTGTCTACACAGGTCATAAGCTACACCTGGTGGCAGGTTCCGAACATCGATGACACAACGACAGAGTTCAGCGGTGCCAAGAGGGTCGTGCAGCTATACGCCGGGATTAATGGTCCGGCTGACTTCGATTACACACCGCAGATCCCCTTCCCGGAGAAGACGTTGATATGGTTCACGGGGATAAAGAGCGGAGGCACTGGCTCTGGATCGGTAGAGATTATTGGAACGCTGTCCAGGAACATTGTGCAGCCATGGTAAAGCCGCGCTGCGTGAGGATAGCTCTCGCGCGAGTGCGAATGTTTTTCAGGGCAATCAGGAGGATGTATGCGCCTAAGCAGATCTGAGTCACAGAGTGCCCTATGGAAGCTTATAGAAGGACACCTCGAGGAAAGGCTGTTGAGCCTCAGGGAGAAGAACGACAATCCCGCAGACGGTGAAACGACTGCGCACACCCGCGGAAGGATCGCGGAAGTAAAGGATCTCATGGCCCTGGCAATGCCAGCGCCAGAGTTGGAGCCTGACATCCTGGACTAGAGGATCTCGGGTACTGCCACCTTCGGGTGGCTTTTTTTTGCGAGGTAATTAAATCGTGAGCGAAATCGAAAAAACTGCAGAAGAGCTGGAACAGGAAGCCAAGGACAAATCGGAACTTGAAGCGAAAGAAGCTGAAGAAGGCTTCGCTGCTGGGTACAAGACTGCGCACGGATCCTCGGATCCCTCCGCTGATGTGCTCTCAGAGAAAAAGCTTGAGGCCGAACCCGAGGCACTCCCTGCCGACGAAAATCCTAAGGAAGACGCTCCTGTAGTCGAGGCCGCGGCTGAAGAGGCCCCGGTGGTCGATGAATGGGAAGGCGTACATCCTAAGGTTAGGCAGTATCTTGAAGGGATCACATCGCAGGTAGAGGGCGTAGGCCGAGAGGCCAAGGCCGCAACTGGCCGCGTCGCAGCAATTCAGTCCGCTATTGATACCGGCAAAGCCGCCGCTACCAAGAAGGGGGCCGACGAGCCGACCGAAGCGCAGGTTGCACAAGCCTTGTCTGATACCGAGTCGTGGACTGAATTCGAGTCTGAATTCCCCGACTTTGCGAAACCCATCAAAGCTCAACTTGGGGCCATCCGAAGCGAGATCGCTAAGGTGAAGGCTCCCTCCATAGATACGGAGGCAGTTAAAAAGACACTCACGGAAGGCGTCGATACACGTATCGACCGAGGCATTGATATCGCTGAAGAGCGGGTCATGTTGAGGTTGAAACATCCGAACTGGCGAAGCGAAGTGGCGAAACCTGAATTCAACGCCTGGGCTAATGCCCAGCCCGAGGAGATCAAGGCGCTGCGTGCGAGCTACAAATCGGAAGACGCTATCAAGCTGATCGATGGTTGGGTGGCCCACAATAAAAAGGCCACTGCTAGCGTCGAGAAGCGGAAAGAAAACGAACGCCGGCTGAGAGGAGCGCTACCCCCCACGGGGACACCGCTCGTACCTCAAACTGGCACATCCGATGATGACGCCTTTGCGCGCGGCTATAAACGTGCCAGGGGTTCATAACCAAATCAGGAGCCAATCATGGCTATTCATGCCTATACCACCCAAGCGGGTCGAGTAAACGAGATCAAGGGCGAAATCCTCGCCCACGCCGAGCCCGTTGAAGTCCTTGCTCTGGGTTGCACGATGAAGAAAATGCCCAAGAATGCGGGCGACAACATCAGCTACCGTCGGTGGCTGCCCTATGGTGCTACCTCCACGAGCGCGAACACCCAGAACCGTCCGACTGTGAGCGCGGTTGCTCACCTTCTGTCGGAAGGTGTTACGCCGACTGCGGACACGATGACTCCGGTCGACGTGAACGTGGTCATCTTGCAGTATGGCTGTCTGTACAGCTATACCGATAAGACGGCCGAGCTGTACGAAGACGACGTCCCTGCGGAGATGAAAATTCAGACTGGCGAGCGTGTCGCCCTTCTGCGCGAGATGATTCGTTTCGGTGCGCTCAAGGCGGCGACGAACGCGATCTATGCGGGTGGAACGACCCGTGCGACGGTTGACGAGACGATCAGTCTCAATAACCTCCGTCAGATGGCGAAGACTCTGCTTGCGAACCACGCGAAGATGAAGACCCGTATCCTTGCGCCGGGCCCGAACTACGATACCAAGGCGGTGGAAGCCGGCTTTGTCGTGTTCGCGCACACGGACATGGAACCGGATATTCGTGATCTTCCGGGCTTCACGCCTGTGGCGAAATATGCAAATCGTCAACCGATCAGCCCGTATGAAATCGGGATGGTGGAGCGTTTCCGCTTCATCGGATCGCCGGAACTCGCGCCGTACCTGGCGGGTGGTGCGACGAGTTCAGGCACGGGCATGGTGTCCGCGGGTGCGTCCAAGGTTGACGTGTACCCCATGATCGTGTGTGCCGAAGATGCGGCATTCGATATCGCCCTGCGCGGTGCGGATTCGCTCAAGGTGAATCACCTTCCCCATACCCATGTCGACAAGTCCGACATGCTGGGTCAGCGTGGTTACATCGGCACGGCGTTCTGGTCGGCTGTCTTGGTTACCAACCATGGTTGGATGGGCGTAATCGAGTCCGGTGCAACGGATCTCGCTGAGTCCTAAGCCACTTCTCTAACATGACGGGGGGCATCTGCCCCCTGTCTTTCTCTAAAGGGAGAAAAGTAACATGGCTGCTTCGATCAAGAAACGCATGAACGTGGTCTCCAGTAAGCTGGACGACAAGGAACTCCGCGCGCTGTTTGCGGCGATCCTCGTTGACCTGGCTGCTGTTCGGACTACGGTGAACGCTGTTGTTGTTGATGTTGCGGGGGTTCGCAACAGGGTGAACATTGCCCTGAACCTTCTCGATGCCGACTCCAACGTCGACCAAAACAACTACTTCAGTTCCGCAAACGTCGCCGCCCCCACGGGTGTCGCTGCTTCTGCGCTGACGTTAACTGCATAAGGAGTAAACAAAATGAATGACACCCATGAAATTCCTCGCGGATTTACGGGCTGCCTGACCAAGGCTGGCCTGGCGATCGGTTCGACGCCTGCGGAGCTTGCCGTAGTAGCCCCGAACGGTGCGGGGGTTGACTTCGTGATCAACGGCATTTGCTATCACCTGGCAGATGACGCTTCGACCGATAGCATCCCTGCGGCCACCACCGCACAAGCCGCTCTCACCCAGTGCCTGTATCTGTTCCAAGTCAATGCTGGTGGAACGATGCTTGTTACCAAGGGGACGGAGCAGCTCACGACGGACATCAACGCGGGTAAGACGGCCCTGTATTGGCCGGCTCCGACGGCGGCTTATTGCCCGATTGCGGGTTATCGTGTCGCTCTTGTGGGTGCGGCAACGTATACCTCGGGGACGACCGACCACGACGCGACGAACGTCACCACGACATACTATGACTTTGCTGGTGGTATGCCGACTGGCCCGATCATCGCCTAAGGAGAAACCCTATGAGTAATTCTACTCAAGAAGTCCCGAAAGGGCTGACAGCCTGTTTGAGTAAGGCTGGCTTGGCACGGGGTACTACCAACACTGAGTTGGCAACCGCGGCCCCTAACGGGGCTGGGATTGATTTCGTGATCAACGGCATTGCCTACAACATGCTAGACGATGCCTCGACCGCGAGCATTCCCGGAGCCCTTACGACCCAGGCTGCGCTGACTCAATGTTTGTACCTGTTCCAGGTGAATGCTGGTGGTACGATGCTAGTCACGAAGGGGGAGGAGAAGTTGACCACGCGGCTTTATGCCACTGGTACGCTTGCCCAAGAAGCCCTGGAGTGGCCGGCACCTACCGCTTCTTACTGCCCTATTGGTGGTTATCGGATCGCTCTTGCTGGCTCGGCGACGTATACCGCAGGCACGACTAACCTGAACGCCACCAACGTAACGGCTACCTACTACGATTTCGGTATGGGTATGCCGGACAGAGGTATTAGTTCGTAAACGCCCCTGGGCCTAAGGCTCAGGTTCTGGATTCCCGCTCTGCCTTCTGGGTGGAGCGGGGGTTCTCTTTCAAACGAGGGCTATATGCCACGCAATCCAAAATCAAACGCTAATAAGACACCTGTTCGTTCGCGCAGACTGGATACGAATACCGAGGACGTCGACATCACGCAGCACGCCCCCCGCATCATGATCGCGGAAGGGCCGGCGGTAGAGACTCTTCACAAGGAGCCAATCGTTGTCAGTCAACGTCAGCGCAACATGACGCCCGACAAGATCGCGGCGCTCAAGTTCAACGAAGAGATCCTGAGTGTTCGAGTCGCTGAATCGGGGAACCCGACAGACGACCCGCTTCCGTTCGTGATCGTCAATGGTGTCAAGCAGTACTTTGAACGCGGCACCGAGATGCAGGTCAAGCGCAAGTATATCGAGCGCCTGGCGCGAGCCAAGAAGACCACCTTCAGCCAGGTCAAGCTGCCGAACAACGAGGGCTACCGGAACATTCCACACACTACTCTCGAGGTCCAGTTCTCCGTTCTCGAAGACCCAAGTGGTCAGGTAGGACGGGATTGGCTCAAGGGCATTCTGGCAGAAGAAGCGTGAGCGAGACACCCGACAACTATACGTCAGGAGTGTACAGTCACCCGCGGGCCACCGAGAAGGAGAAATCCGACGCAGCGGTCCCGGGGACTGACGCTCTACCTACGGTAACATTCGACAGGGTCAACCTCGAGGATCTCGAGAGGGCCGCTTATGCCGGGGAGTTCGAGGAGGCCACAAAGCTTCTCATCGGCGTCCTGCAGAACGTGAACCTGGGCCTGCCATTTGCTGGCAGGGAAGAGCTTAGGGGTGATGACATCACCCGGGTGGCGGCCGTAATGATCGCCCTGGTGAGTCACCCCAAGTTCTACGTCTCAGGGGTTGGGCTGAACACTCTGATGTCGCACTACGGGACGATCGATGCGGTCTTCAAGACCACAGCTCTCGGGACTCCTGAGATAGTGTTTCAGATCATTAGGCCTGGGGAATTGGGGCTGTCCAAGTACATTCCATTCTTCCCGCTCGATTCACCATCGCAGTTGGATCTGGAAAAGATGTTCAGGAAGGATCCGCAGGGCATGTTCGCCACCTACCTGGCTATGATTGGGCACCCTCAGGTGTACTCTGAGGTGGCGCACGACAGGCGGGAGCAGCTCCTGGAGATGTGGGACATCTTCTCTGACGTCAAGCTGACGCAAGACCTGTACCGTCCCATGGGTAGCGCATACATGAACGTATCGTATGCGAGCGGGCGCAACAAGCACGGAGTCAAGGGATTGATGCACCGATTGCTGAGTGGGGAGCGTAAAGTGAAGCCGCTCTCTCCGCTGCAGTGGAAAGAAAAGCCGACGATCCTTGTTCCCTTGGAGTGGTGGAATTCGCACCACGCCATGTACAGGGTCTACTCGAAGTCTATCCTGCAGCTCCGGGATAGGTTCCACTTGATCGGGATGATCCAGGCTAACAAGGCCGACGACAAGTCGAAGGAGGTCTTCGACGAGGTGATCGAGATCAGCGAAAAGCAGGTGAACCTGAACGATCTGTTGGAGCAGATAGACAAGATCGGTCCTGACATCGTGTACTACCCCAGCATCGGGATGTCGATATGGGTGGTTGCCCTTGCCTCGTGCAGGATCGCGCCCATCCAGATCCACAGCTACGGGCACCCGGCTACGACGAACTCTGAGGTGATCGACTACTCGGTCATCGAGGAAGACATCGCGGGTGATGCTCCTCACTCAGAGGAGATGATCACGATGCACTCTGGCGGGTTGGCATACGTTCCCTATGCTGGGCACGAGGCTATGAAGCAAAAGTGCGATCCGTATAGCCGGAATGAATACAAAGAAAGGGTCGTTGGGGCCCATTACATGGGCGAAGATGATCCGATACACATTGCGGTGCCGGCCATGCACTCGAAGCTCTCGTGGCCGTTCGTCAGGTGCCTGCAGGAGGTAGAGAAGAGAAGTAAGCGCCCGGTTCACTTTCACTTCCACGCCTACGTTGGCGGGGTTGGGAAGGGGATGATGCAAAGGCAGATGGGATCGCTACTGAAGAACGTGGCCGTGTACCAGAGATCGAACTACGAGCAGTACATGGAGCTTCTATCGAAGTGCGACCTGGCCTTGTTCTCGTTCCCGTTTGGTGGGACGAACTCGACGATCGACGCGATCCTGCTGGGTCTGCCGATTGTGGCTATGTACGGTGACGAGCCTCACGCCAGGACTGATGCGATGATCATGCGTAGGTCCGGTCTACCGGAGTCGCTTATCGCGCACAGCGAAGCGGAATACATCGACATCGTGATGCGACTGATCGAGGATCCGGGCGAGAGACTTGAGATCCACGAGGCAATGAACAAGATCGATGTCGGGGAGAAGTTCTACTTCGAGGACAAGAGCAAAGGATTCCTTGGTGCATTCAATGATATCTACAGTCGCCACGCCATAAAGGCCGCGGCTTGAGGAGTTGTAAATGGCAGATCTATCTGGTTTTTCGATGGCGCAACTGAGAAACGCGGCGCGGAACAAGGCTGCCCAGGTCTCAGCGCTCAACGCAGACAGGCGGGAAATCTTTGCTGAGATTGAGAAGAGGCAGTCCAGGGTCAAGGCCCAGATCTGGCTCGATCGCATGACACCAGAGGAGATTGACGCCATGCACGACTTGATCGAGGAGATGCCGTAATGGCGACGTTTCTACAGCTAGTACAGAAGTTGCGCAGAGAGTCGGGTATTACCTCTGCCTCTGCCACCGGCCCCTCGACCGTAGTCTCACAGACCGGGGAGATGGGTAGGATTGTTGACTGGGCCAAGGATGCCTACACGGACATCCAGAACAGGCACTTCAACTGGCGGTGGATGCGCAAGGCTTTCACCGTCAACACTGTTGCCAGCACCGTCGAGTACGCCTATACGGCCGTTACCGACGTAGATGCGGCGGCTGCCATCTCCAGGTTCAGTCACTGGTGGGCCTACGACGAATCGGACCAGTGGCAGTGTTACCTGGCCTCGACTGGTGTATCTGGGCAGTACTGGCTGCGCTGGCTGGCTATCGAGGACTTCAGACGCCTATACAAGCACGGGACGATCCAGACGGGCCCTCCCGTTCACGTAGCGATTGACCACAAGAACCAGATCGCACTGGGGCCATCGCCTGACGCTGTGTACACGGTGACGGGCGACTACCAGAGATCCGACCAGATTCTTGCGTTGGATGCGACGGTTCCTGAGATGCCGACCCAGTTCCACAACCTGATTGTGTGGTACGCGCTCGAGAGCTACGGGTTCTACGAGTCTGCGCCGGAGGCCATTCAGCGTGCCATCAAGATGGTGGGGCGCCAGATGCCGCAGCTAGAGAAAGATCAGCTCCCTGAGCTGGGGACACAAGGGCCCATGGCATGACGATGAATCTCCCCAAGGTTCTCAACAAGTTCGTTCCGTTCGATGGTGGAACTGACGAGGAGACCCCGCCCCTGAGAATGAAGCCGGGGATGGCGTATTCGTCGGAGAACTTCGAGCAGGACATCAACGGCGGGTACTCGAGGATCGAGGGCTATGAGCGTTTCGACGGTCAGCCCGCGCCGTCTGATGCGACGTACACTACCATTACCATCAACATGACTGGTACGGTTGCCGTCGACGACGCGATTACAGGCAACAACTCCAGTGCTACGGCTGTCGTGATTGCCATCGGCGAGGCCAACGCATACCTGGCCCTGACGAAAGTAGTGGGGACTTTCGTGACCGGAGAGGATCTACTGGTCTCCGCGGTTGCGCAGGCAACAGCCACTGCCGGCCCAATTACTGGGGGTGCATCCACCTCCCAACTGGACGCCCAGTACTACAACCTCGCTGCAGATGCGTACAGGTCGGATATAGCGGCCATGACTGGGTCTGGGCCTGTGTTAGGCGTGTGGATGTACAACGACGTCGTATATGCCATCAGGAACGCCGTAGGAGACGCCACAGCGAATATGTGGAAGTCCACGGCCAACGGATGGGCTGCCGTCGACCTGGGCTACGAGCTGGCGTTTACGGCCGGCGGGACGTACACGATCGCCGAGGGAGATGTGATCGTCGGAAACACGAGCACCGCCAACGCGACGGTTACGAGGGTAGTGCTTACCTCTGGGGCGTGGGCGGACAGCAATGCGGCCGGCAAGCTTATCTTCACCACACAGAACAACAACTTTACGGCCGAGGTTCTCGATGTGGGGGCGAACCTGGGGGTAGCGAACATCGCGGGTAATAGCACGGACCTTACTCTACTGCCTGACGGGCGGTGGGAGTTCGTCAACCACAACTTCGGTGGTGGCGTTACAACCAAGAGGATGTACGGGGCCGACGGGGTGAACAGGGCATTCGAGTTCGATGGGACGGTGTTTGTTCCGATCGACACGGGGATGACTACAGACACGCCGCTTCATATCACGGCGCACAAGAACCAGCTCTTCCTGTCGTTTGGAGCTTCTGTGCAGCACGCAGCACCAGGCACCCCGTATATCTGGAGCGCTCTGTTGAACGCGAGCGAGATCGCACTGGGTGATACCGTAACCAACTTCAAGTCCATGCCCGGTACGGAGTCTGGCGGGGCACTTATGATCACCACAAAGAACACGTCCAAGATTCTCTATGGTTCTGGCGTATCGACCTGGAACCTGGTTACATACTCGGATGACGTTGGTGGTTATGACTACACCATCCAGTCTCCCGGGACGACGCTGTTCTTCGATGACATCGGGCTTATATCTCTGCAGGCTGCGCAGGAGTTCGGCAACTTTACCGCCACCGGAATTACCGACGGGTTCAAGTCTTTTGTGCAGACCAACCGATCACTTACCGTTGGCTCGTGCCTCATGCGAGACAAGAACCAGTACAGGATTTTCTTTAGTGGTGGATATGGGTTGTTCCTCACCCTAGAGAAGGGAAGGGTTCGGGGGGCGATGAAGGTTCTATTCACTGACGTTCCTACGTGCCTGTGCTTCGGGGAGACATCCGCCGGCAAGGCAAAAGCGTACTTCGGTGCGAGCGACGGGATCGTCTACGAGATGGAGAAGGGCACCAGTTTTGATGGTGATGCGATCTATGCATTCCTCGACATCGCCTACAACTTCACTAGCGGGCCGAGGGTAATCAACCGATACAGACATGCATCTCTCGAGACTCGAGGGCTTGGGTACACCGAGTTTTCGTTCTCCTATGACGTTGACTACGCGACCACGCTGAAAGAACAAGTAGGTGGCACCACGAAGACGGTGTCACTATCTGCAGTGAACTGGGACGACTTCACCTGGGACGCCTTTGTGTGGGATGGTGCGACTCTCACGCCGGAGGAATTAAGCATGGACGGGTCCGGGGAGAACGTCTCCCTGAAGATCGTCACAAGCGGTGACTACTTCTATCCGATCAGATTCACTGGCGCCAACATAGCCTACTCACCAAGAAGGTTGAAAAGATAATGTCAAACGCCTACTACAATGCTACCGGAGCCCCCACCACAAGCTCGAGTGGGGCATCTGCGGTTCAGAGGGCGGAGTTCGCCGCTGTCGCGACCGGCTTCGACCTGATCAAGAACATGGCAATTCAGAACAACAACGCGGTGACTATCACTGGCGGGACGATCACCGGCATCACGGACCTTACTGTGGCGGATGGCGGGACTGGTGCTTCTTCCTTGGCCGACGGTGGGCTGGTGGTGGGTAACGGAACCGGTGTTGTTGAAGTTGTTGTAGCCGGCGCCACTACTGAGGTTCTCGTTGGTGGAGGCGCGTCCACTGCTCCGGTTTGGACTACCGCAACTGGGACGGGGGCTCCGGTAAGGGCCGGCTCCCCGACACTGACTACGCCTGTTCTTGGTGTAGCAACGGGAACGTCATTCCAGGGGATCATCGGGAACGTAACGCCTGCTGCGGGTAGCTTCACGACCATCACCGGCTCCGGCATCCTGTCGATTGACGACGTTACCGACTCCACCTCTGGAACCACCGGCTCAATCCATACTGACGGCGGCCTAGGTGTGCTGCTGGCGGCTTTTGTGGGAACCACGGTGACCGCCAATACTCTGGTTCTAGGTACGGGGAGCATCACCGACACCACCGGGGCGATCACCTTCGGGAACGAGAACCTCGTTACCACTGGTACGCTCGGGTCGGGGGCGTTAACCGCCACGACGATTGCTGGTACGGCTATTACCGGCTCGGGCATCCTGTCGATTGACGACGTTACCGACTCGACCAGCGGCATCACGGGTTCTATTCACGCTGACGGTGGGATCGGTGCGGCCAAAGCTATCTTCAGGCGTAATGTTGCAGCGACGGGGACGTTCTCCGCTCACGCGGCATCTATGGGCGGGATAGAATATTCCTCTGGTGGCTTACGGCTTCGATCATGGGGCGGTGATGATTCTACGGCGGGCGTTATCACGCTATCGCAGCACTCGTCAGCAGGTGCAATTAGCCGTAATGTGCTTGTGTTTGATACCGCTGGTAAAGCTACCTTTATTGGTGCTGTAGCCCTTCCGACTACGATCACTTACGGCGGCGTAACCCTCACCAACGCAGTCACGGGCACCGGCAAGATGGTGCTGGATACCAGCCCGACGCTGGTTACGCCTATTCTAGGTACGCCTCAATCAGGAAACCTTTCAACCTGCACAGCAGACGGAACGAACGCGGTCGGGTTCCGCCATGTACCGCAGATCACCAAGGTCGCTGACGGTGCGCCTACAACTGGGGCCGACCTGACCTACGCTGGCAAGCACATCTACCACACCAGCACGGCGGGCACTTTCACGATTCCAGCTAACGCTTCGAT
This sequence comes from Sedimentisphaerales bacterium, assembly GCA_035529475.1. Taxonomy (GTDB): domain Bacteria; phylum Planctomycetota; class Phycisphaerae; order Sedimentisphaerales; family Anaerobacaceae. The sequence goes on from DATKWR010000365.1 coordinate 13,910, forward strand.
TGCGTATGCGATAGGAACCGCGCTGACGTTCGTTAACGGAAACGGGGCTGGCGATCTAACCATTGCGATCACGACAGACACGATGTACCTCGCTGGGGCTGGTACGACAGGAAGTCGCACGCTAGCCGCGAACGGCGTAGCTACTGCGCTCAAAACATCCGCTACAACGTGGATCATCAGCGGAACGGGGCTTACCTGATGGGCGCGGTACAACAGATGTTGCTAGGTGGTGGGGGAGGCTATTCCGAGACGATTAGCATAGATACATCGGCTTATAACCTCCGTACTGCTGCACTTGCTGGTGGATGGGACGGAACCTCGCCAATCAGGTTCAACATAACTGTTGCGTCTGGTGTTTACGTATACGGCTCGACCACCACAACCGCAGGATTTTCGTCGGGTTCCATCCCCGCTGGCTGTACTTTGGATTTGACGAATCTCGGATACATCATCGGCCGGGGCGGGAACGGTGCGGTTTTTGGTGGAGCGAATCTTGCGGCTGGTGTCGGTGGGCCAGCGATGGATTTGGATGCCGACCTCGCCGTAAACATTACGAACGGTTCTGGATTAATCGCTGGTGGCGGCGGCGGTGGAGGTGGTGTTTACATAGACTCGAATGACCACGCAGGAGGGGGTGGCGGTCAAGGAAATGGTACTGGTGGTAAAAGCAGTTATGCGGGAAATAGTCGTGATGGGTCGAGCGGTGGCGCACCGGGACTCTCAGGAACGGCGGGTGGTGTCTATGATGCTGGTAATGGTGGTTGCGCTGGTGGCGCTGGTGGGGGGAGTGTATGGAACGGCGCAGGTGGAGCAGGGGGGATCGCTGATAACACTTGCGTTGCAGCGCCCGCTGCGGCAGGGGGTGGAGGAGGTGGTGGCGTCGCGGACGATACTGACGCGGGTGACAACGGATTGGGTGGCGCTGGTGGAGGGCCGGGAGTTGCCGGGTCTGCTGGTACGTCGAATGGCGATTCAAGCGCCGGGGCAGCAGGAGGAGGTGGTGGTGGATGGGGTTCTGCCGGTGGAACGTATTCCGATAATTGGCCCGGTACTGGGCATGCCGGAGCCGCTGGGGGTAAGGCAATCGAACTTAACGGTGCTGGAGCGCCTACATGGATTAGCGGCAGCGGAGCGCCTAACGTCTACGGAGCAGTGTCATGACAATCAACTGGTGCCCTCCTGCATTTGTCTCTTACGTCAATACACTGCCGCACGGATTCGGCGGGATGGCGAACGGCATCTTTATTCGCATCCTGAAGAAATACGAAAACGACAAAGGGCTGCTCATGCACGAACTTGAGCATGTGAAGCAGGGGTGGTGCCTGCTGTTCGTTTTCCACATCCTGCTCTACCGCTACAACCGGGGCTATCGACAGTGGGCCGAGGTCAAGGCGTATCGCAAGCAGATGAAGTACACGATGTACGACGGCAAGACGTACATGGATCTGGACTCCGCTGCACGGTGGCTCATGCTGCCGAAGTACAAACTCGGTCTCACTGAAAAACAGGCGCGTGCTGCGCTGCTTAGGGTTGACTGATGCCCGTTGCCTTTAAACTCGGCCCCTTCGGCGCGATATCTCCGCGCACTGCGGAGCGGGTGCTGCCGGAAGGTAGTGCACAGACTGCATCGAACCTCAATTTGCTGTCTGGCGAGATTCGTCCCATCAAGACGCCGCTGACGGCCGACCAGACGGTAGCAGGCTCCCTCGCGGTCTATCGCGCAGAGTACGCCGCAGGTGAGAAGTGGCGCGGCTGGACCATGGATGTCGACGTGGCTTCGATGCCGCTTGCTACCGAACTCGAATACCGCTACGTCTGGACAGGTGACGGCCCTCCCAAGTGGGCGACGTTCACCAATTTCAACACGGTCGCGTCTGACCTGACGCTCGGCATCCCGGTCCCCGTCACAGCTCCGACCGTAACTCCTTCAGGGGGCGCAGGAGCTACGGTGTCGCGGGTCTACGTCTACACGTACTTCTCCCAGAATGGCGAGGAGTCGGGGCCGTCGCCCGCTAACGTACTCGTAGACGGGAAAGTGGACGATACGTGGGCCATCACTGCGATGGATGTGGCCCCGTTGAACACTGGGTCGATCAGTGCTACCGCTGCTGACACGCCCTCGGCGGGCTACGTCCGAGTTACTACCTCGGCCAGCCACTGGCTGCGCGCGGGTGACCAGATCACCATCAGCGGCATGGTAACCATGACCGATCTGGATGGTACGTGGGTGGTGACGACCTTGGTCAGTGCTACGCAGTTCGACGTCACCCTCTCTACGGCCCAGTCCAGTGGCACTGGAACATGGGCGCGCGTAGCAAACTGGAACACAACTGGCATGACCAAGCGGTTGTACCGATCGGCAGGTACGACCGCGACTTACCAGCTCGTGGCGGAGAACATTGCGATTGGCGACACGACCTATAACGACACGATCCTCGACGCGGCCATACCCGGCGATGAGTTGATCTCCGACGGCTGGCTGCCGCCGCCCGTGGGGCTGATCGCTGTTTCAACGCTGCCCAGCGGCGCAACAGTGGGGATATCGGGTGCGTTGCTGTGTTTCAGCGAGCCGTACCAAGCGCACGCATGGCCTCTCGCTTATCAGTTCGGCATGGGGTTCCAAGGCGTTGGCTTGGCTGTCTACGGCACGACGACGGTCGTAGGGACGTTGGGTAAGCCCTACGCAGCGGACGGTGTTGACCCGGCTTCGACAACGCTGCAGGCCATCGACTACGTCTGGCCCTGCTTAGCCAAGCGGTCGATGATCTCGGTTGGTGATGGCGTTTCCTACGCGACTCTGCACGGCTTGGCTTACATCGGTTCGAGTGGCCCGAAAATCTGGTCCGAGCCGTACTACACGCGCGAGGAGTGGTCGGCGCTGACGCCCTCCAGCATGGTGTCCGAGATGTCCGAGTCCAAGATTTTCGTCCGCTACCTTCCCAGCGGTGAGAGCAGCGCGAAAATCTTGGTGTTCTTCCCCACCGAGCCAATAGCCCAGCTGACGACGCTCGAAGTTGACTGCGCGGAGCTTTACGCCGACGCGCGTAATGGCCAGCTGTATATCGTCGACGGTACGGCGGCGAAACTATACGACGCTGGCACAGGCAACAGGCTGGTCTACGAGTGGAAATCTAGGGAGTACGAATTCCCCTCCCCCATCAATCTAGGTGCCGCAAGAGTCGAGTTCGTCAGTGAGATGTCTGCGGCAGACGTTGCCGCTGCGCAAGCCATCTATGACGCAGCGGTTGCTGCGCAGGGCGCGTTGATCGCTAACGGAGTGGGCGCGTTGAACGGCGGCAAGAAGGCGTTGAACATGCACAGCGCCATCAACGGATATACGCCGCCGCTTCCGCAGGTGTTCGACACGGCCTACGTGAACTTCACCCTGTACTCCAAGGGTGCGGCGGTGTTTGCTGCGCTCTTGTACAGCAACGATCCCTTCCCCATGCTGGCTGGCTATAAGTCGGATGTCTACTCGATCAAGTTGGACGGGACAGTGCGCGTGAAGAACGTGAAAGTCGCTGAGACCATGAACGGGCTGCGGACAGTATGAGCCACGTAAAAAAGCCCGCTATCCCCAGCCCGCCCATCGGAGATCGTTTCAGTCAGGCGGTGAAGGAGAATATCGAGATCATCACCGGGCGTCGGAGTACGCCGGTTGTCGCGTTCCCCGACACGGTGCCCAGCACGGCCAGCACGGCGGACCTTATCGTCAGGGTGAACGAGATCACCGACAAAATGAACGCCATCATCAGGGCTATGCAGTGAAGCGCGTCGTCGTTGGGGACAAGCAGCGGGTGGCAGACTGGGTCGCTGAGAAGATCGGGTGCAGCAAGTGGCACTCTGATTTCGAGGCTCTGGGGCTTGAGCAGGACGGGCAGCTGGTCGGTGGGTGCGTGATCGACAGCTACGTCAAGGACGCCCGGTGTGCCATGCACGTAGCGGGAGAGGGCCGAAAGTGGCTGAATCGCGAGTTCATCCGGGCCTGTTTCGGCTATGTATTCACCCAGCTTAACTGCAAGGTAGCTCTGGGGCCTGTACCATCCACCAATGAGGCAGCTATACGGTTCGATAAGCACCTCGGCTTTACCGAGGCGTGCCGCATCGAGGATGGCTGCCCTGATGGTGATCTGGTTTTAATGCAAATGGCCAAGGCCAAGTGCCGCTGGCTGGAGACTACGCCATGAAGTTCCTGATCCGCCTGCTCGAACCGCTTCATAACCTGCTTGTGTCCTATATGGGGAGCGCGGGCCTGATTCTGTACGGCGGAAAGAACGACGCTCCGCCGCCGCCCAACTACGCCCCGATGCAGGCGGCGTCCGATTACGCAGCGGACAAAGGGCTGGAACTGGGGAACGCCCAGATCGCCGAGGGCAAGCGGCAGTACGACAACAACATGGCCGTCGCCCAGCCTGTCGTCAATGCCCAGCTCGGCATCATGAACGACACGCGGTCGCAGGCGGCGGATTACTACGCCTACGGCCAGCGGGGGCGTCCGGTTGAAGCCGCGCTGACTGCTGAGTCTATGCAGGACACGAGTGCGCGAGACACTGCTGCGCGGAAGCAGATGACCGATCTCACCGACGCGAACGCAGCGGCGGATGTCACTGGCCGGTCTAGGATGCAAAGTCTGTCCGACCGGAACGCAGCTGCTGACGTCGCTGGCCGTACCGGGCTGCAGAGTCTGTCCGACCGGAACGCCGCTGCTGACGTCGCTGGTCGAGCTGGGCTGCAGAGTCTGTCCGACGCGAACGCAGCTGCTGACGTTGCAGGCCGGTCTAGGATGCAGGGTCTATCCGATCGGAACGCCGCTGCTGACGTTGCAGGCCGGGCCGAAATGAGGGGCTTGTCCGATACGAACACAGCCCAGAACGCCTCGGAGCGCGCCCTTATCACGGGCGGTGACCAAGGCATCTACGATGCCCGCCGCGAGGATATCGAAGGGAGTGTCGGTCGCGCTACCGCTGACGCGCGGCAGGGGATGACAAGCCAGTACAACCAACTTCTACGCCAAGGGATGCGCTATGGCTACAGCCCGCAGGCCATGGCGCAGAAGTACGGCGCTGGCGCTACGCAGGCCGGACTAGGGGTAGCCTCTGCCGCTAATCAATCGCGGCAAGGCGGCATCGCGAACGCGCGGGGGCAGATGGCTCAGGGCTACGACCTGCGTAACCAGAGCTACGACCAGCAGCGTGCTGCTCTGGGGCAGGACTATGACCTGCGTAATCAGACCTACGGCCGAGAGAACGCCGCCTTGGGCAGGGACTATGACCTGCGTAATCAGACCTACGGCCAAGAGAACGCCGCCTTGGGCCGGGACTACGACCTGCGTAATCAGACCTACGGCCAAGAGAACGCCGCCTTGGGCAGGGACTATGACCTGCGTAATCAGACCTACGGCGAGCAGCGTACTGCTCTGGGGCAGGACTACGACATGCGTAA
>DATKWR010000366.1:0-7580 GCA_035529475.1 Sedimentisphaerales bacterium
TTTCGCGCTTATTTACACATTGGACAAAGATGATGATTTCGCGGACGAGAAGGTATGGCAAAAAGCCAACCCCAGCCTGTATGTGTTACCGACGCCGCGCCTGGATTTCTTGCGCGAACGGGTAACGACTGCTCTAGCTCAACCCACGAAGCTCAACGGTGTCCTCACGAAAAATTTCAACATCTGGACGCAAGTGGAGACCCGATGGATCGCTCCGGAGGCTTGGGCTGCCTGCGATGGGATCGTCGACGAGAAGTCTCTTGAGGGCCGCCGCGCATATGGAGCTCTCGATCTCTCGATGGCGCGCGATTTGACCGCCTGGGTACTGTGCTTCTGGCCCACCGAAGAGGAGCCCAACGTATACCCATTCCTTTATCGCTTCTTTCTCCCGAAGGATAACATCGTCGAGCGGGAACGGGAGGACAAGCGGCAGTATCGCTACTGGGCCGAGCAGGAATTGCTCACCCTCACCCCGGGACCCCAGGTGCGCTACAGCGAAGTAGAAGACAAAATCCAGGAGGATGCTCAGCATTTCGACATTCCTCAATTCGGATACGACCCTTACCGCGCCGGCTGGCTAGTAGATGATTTGGAGAAACACGGCAACCGGATCCAGGCAGTCATGTACCGGCAGATCTATCAATACATGGCCGTTCCAACATCCCTATTTGAGCGGGCGGTGATCGACAAGGGAATCGCGCACGGCGGGAATCCCATCATGAAGTGGATGATCGCCTGTACGGAAGTGAAGAGCGACCGCCAGGGGCTCATCATGCCGATGAAGCCCAAGCGCGGAGCTCGAGGGAAGAGGATCGACGGCGTAGTGGCTTCGATCATGGGCTATCACCGCGCCTACTCGGAATTCGGAAAGGCGCAGCCAAAGGTGGAAGTATGGGCCGTATGAGTCTCGTAAAGCGCGTGTCTACAGGAGTGTCTACAGCGATCCGGATCATACGCGGAACCGCGGCAGAAGATTGGACAGCCTATTTCGGTACCGGGAGTATGCGCACCAAAACGAAAGCCGGAACGCGAGTCAATGAATACGGAGCACTCACGATCAGCGCACTGTTCGCGGCTCTCAACTTCCTTGGTGGTGTGGTGGCAAGTCTTCCCTTGCGCATACGCCGTACCCTTCCGGCCGGGGGGAGTGAGCCGGCAACAGACCATCCACTCTATGATCGGCTGCACGCCAAGGCGAACGATTCAGGATTGACCGCCTGGCAGTGGATCTACACATCGCTGTTTCATAAATATCTCTGGGGGAACTGGTGGACCTGGCTGAATCGCGGAAGCATGGATCTGACGATCCTTCTTCCAGACAGAACCAGCCTTGATCCGGACGAGAGAGCTGTCATAACTCACGACGTCCAAGGGATGCGGCTACCTCTCATTGATCGGCGTGACGTTCTTCTCATCCCGCACATCAGCCTTGGGGGCGTGATGGGAAAGGGAATCGTACACTATGCCCGCGAATCCCTCGGGCTGATAAAAGCGCAGGAAGAGTTTGCCTCTGGATTTTTTGGGCATGGCATCAAAGCGGGCGGTTTCGTTGAATATCCCCCTGAGACCGCACCGAAAGAAGATGTTCGCAAAGGGCTTCAAGAGGATTTCAATACCAAATATGCCAAACTCGGCGAGTCGTGGAAAGCCATTTTCCTCACTGCTGGAGGCAAATGGAAGCCAAACGAAATAGATGCTACGAAGGCGCAGACGTTGGAGTCCCGCCAATTTTCCATAGCGGAGATATCCCGCTGGACGGGCCTGTCTCCCCACCTCCTGCATGATCTTTCCCGGGCCACCTTCAGCAACATTGAGGAACTGGATCTTGCTCTTGTAGTTTTCACCCTTACGCCGATCGTGACTCAAATTGAACAGGCCATGAATGTCGTATTCTTCAACGAGCGTGAACGCCAGACGCTATATGTGAAATTCGATCTCAAAGGGCTATTGCGTGGAAATTTGCAGGCGCGATCCCAGTTTTATAAGGAGATGCTGGATCGTGGGGTATTCAACGCGGACAACGTGCTTGACCTGGAAGACATGAACCCGCAGCCCGATGGTTTGGGCAAAGTTTACACGCTGCCGCTCAACATGATGAACAAGAAAATGATTGTCGGCACCCAGCCGCTTTCGCTCAAGGTTGAATCGATACGGGACGTGACGCCGCCTCGGGCGGGCATTGCAGCCCCCCAGCGATTCGTCGCTCAACGCACCTCGGCACACCGTAGGCGCATCACGATTGCCTACAATCCACTGTGGGAGGCCTACGCCAAGCAACTGCTGGAGGAGGAGGCCGAGGGGATCCGCGCGGGCGTCCGCGATTGGCTGAGCAACAATCTGGTAGCTGAGTTTGTCACGTGGTTGGGCACCTTTTATGATGGCTTCCGCGATCAGATCAATGCGCAATCGGCCCCGTTGCTATCTAGTTATGCCGAGGCAATTTTGCCGATCGCTGAAGAAGAAGTCGGGAGCGATGCTGACTTGAAGGCACAGATGGATGCCTTTCTATCCGGAGCGGATGGTTACCATGACACTTTCGTACGACGGCACCTCCGGCATTCTCAAGGCAGCCTGCGCGCGGCAGTCACGGAAGCCGAAGATCCAGAAGCGGCAGCGGAAGAAGTCCTGGAAGGCTGGCAGGAATTGCGGCCCGAACGCTTGCGGCTGCATGAGAGTATTCGGGCCGAGAGTGCGTTCGCCCGTAACGTGTTTGTACTTGCGGGTGTGACCAAGCTCGTCTCGGTGTCCTACGGCAAAAGCTGTCCCTACTGTCTGGCGCTGGACGGCAAGGTGATCGAGATTCAGGGTGCATTCCTGGAACCGGGTGATTTCCAGCCGGAAGGGGCCGAGCGCCCGCTGACCGTAACAAGTATACGACGACATCCGCCTTATCATGACGGATGTGATTGTGGAATTGAGGCAAGTATGTGAGGAGGATCATATGGCCATAACCATAAACAAAAAGGGTGTAGCGCATGCGCGCGCCCTGATCGCTGCCAGCAAAATCAACGAAGGTACCTGGTCATTCTCGGGCGCCGATGGCAACGCGCTTCTGGGTGACGACAACTGGGCCGAGTACGGCAAGTGGTTCCTGGCAGTCGACTCGGATGCAGACCCCGAGACCAAAGATCACTATAAATACCCGTTCGGTAAAGCCGAAGAGATCTATCGACGTGGAGTGATCGCGGCCAAGAGCAGGGCGGCTCAGCAGAATCTTACAGCGGTCGTGGAGGCAGCCGATTCCTTGCTGGAAGCGATCGACAAGAAGCTCGGCAAGGAAGAGGATAGCGCTCTTCAAGTGGAACGGCGGTTCGGGCCGTTTGCCGGCGAGATGCGCACAATCGACGACGACGGCGCCATGATTATCGAAGGCTACCCGATCGTCTATGAATCATTCGCGCCGATGTGGGGTTGGAGAGAGATCATCCGCCAGGGGGCAGCTACTGCGGCCCTGAAGCGTTCGGATGAGCTCGTACTTTGGGATCATGAAAGTTCCCAGCCCATGGCTCGGCGCACGGCTGGCACGCTGGAAGTCAAGGAAGATAAAAAAGGTGTGTTCATCCGTGCGGACGTGAGCAAGACCATCTGGGGACGCAACGGCTTTGAGGCCATTCAAAACGAGATCATCAACCGTATGTCCTTCGCTTTCGATACGGAGAAGGACAATTGGTTTTGGGAAGAGATTGAGGGCGTGAGAATCGAGACGCGAGAGATTCTCAGTTTCGCCACGCTCTATGATTACTCGCCGGTATCGTATCCGGCGTACAAGGAGACTGTGGTCATGGCGAGGTGTAAAGACCTGGCGCTGCGACATCGGCCCGAACCGGGGGCGCCCGGTGAGGGCGGCAGGGCGCTGCTGGAGGTGTTGAAGCTGGACAGGGAACGGCTCGAGCTTGACCCGTGGGCGCACATTAAATGAGAGGAGGGTCCCAATGGATCCAAAACTGAAAATCCTTTTTGACAAAAGGACGCATTTCGTCCAGCAGCGCAAAGCGCTTCTGGACAAGGTAATCGGTGAGGAGCGCTTGCTTACCGAGGAAGAGCAAGCAGAAAATACACGGCTGGCGGCGGAGATCGACAAGATGGACAATCTGATCGCCTATGCGAGGAGCATCCCGGACGATCCGACACCCGGCCCCGCTGGTCCGGATCCGCAGCCGAGCGCGCCGGAGATTCACAGCTTCGGGGAGTTACTCTTTCTGGTGCGGTTCGCTCCCCATGATGAGCGGCTGCGCGAATTGGCCGACGGCAAGGAACACCGCGATATGTCGATGGGCGTTGGTTCCGCTGGCGGATTCCTGGTCCCGGAACAGATGGGACCGCTGTTGGAACCCATCCAGCCGCAAGAAGCGGTATTCCGCCCCCGGGCTCGTGTGATCCCGGCCGGCACACCCCCCGACGCTGCAATCACGCTTCCGGCCCTGGATCAGGGCGGTGCGCACGGCGTTTACGGAGGTGTGCAGGTGGTCTGGATCGCCGAGGCCGTCACGAAACCGGAGACCGAGCCGGAACTGCGGGAGATCAAGCTGGAACCCCAGGAGGTAGCAGGGCATGTGGTAGCCTCCGATAAGCTGCTGCGCAACACAGCGGCAGCTGGAGCCCTGATTTCGACGCTCCTGCGCGGCGCGATCAACGCAGCTGAGGATCAGGCGTTCCTGAACGGCACCGGTATCGGTCAGCCCTTGGGGATCATCGGCCACCCGGCGAGCATCAACGTCGTCCGGGCTGGTGCCGGGGCCATCGCTTACGCGGACGTGGTGAACATGTTCGCTCAGGCCCTGATGGGCGGAGGCCGCCAGATCTGGATCGGCTCGCAGACCATCCTGCCTCAGCTCATGCAGATGGCCACGCCCCTGGGCCAGCTCGTGTGGCAGCCCTCGGCGCGGGAAGGCATGCCGATGTCCCTCATGGGCATCCCTCTGATCCTGAACGCGCGGAGCCCGGTGCTGGGCGCGCAGGGAGATCTCATCCTGGCAGACCTGAATTACTACCTCATCAAGGATGGGTCCCCCCTGACCATAGCAGCTTCCGAGCATCCTCGGTTCACCCGCAATCAGACGATCATCAAGGGGTTCTGGAACGTAGACGGCCAGCCCTGGCTAAATTCGCCTCTGCTTCTAGAAGATGGCGTGACTCAGGTCAGCCCGTTTGTAGTGCTGCAGTAAGCGGCACGGAAAATCGATAGCGGAGGCCTCCGGGTCTCCGCTTAATAAAGCAAGGAGATAAAAAATGAAGCTTTTGGGAGAGATCCTCAAAGTCGACAACATCGTTGTTCCTCAAGCTCTGGCACCGGGCGCACAAGGGGTCAGTAGGCCCCATCCGGTAGGCCGAGAGCGCAAGGCGCTGTTCGTGCTCAGCTTGGTGGCGACTACTTTAATCGATGGTGACATCCTGGATTTTGGCATTGTCGATGATAGTATCGTTGCACCTGCAGCTTCTGGAGCCCTGGCGGCACTGGTGGCTGCCGGCAGTCCGGCGGTGATGGCCTTCCAGAACGTGACGGCATCGGTGCAAGCCTCGGTGCTTTCTATTGAGACCGCCGCCGCTGCGGATGGCGCTATCACGATCAACGGCGTAGTTTTCACTTGGGCCGGCGCAGGAGTTCCGGGCACCGGAGTATGGAATACCGCAGCTGAGCTTGCCATAGAGATCAACACTCTACTGCCGAATCTGTTGGCGGCAGATGTCGGAACCGTTGTAACCATCAGATCATTGGTTGCCGGGGAGCAGACGATCACGGTGACCGAAACCGTGACCGCCATCATACCAGCCGACATCCTCACGCTGGAGGCAGTCGCATACCTGGAGGTAGATATGACGGCTCTGACGCCTGGGGCCGCGAACCTAGTGGCCGTCATCGACAATGTGGCTGGTAACACAGGGACAGCTACCGTTTCGGTAGCACTGTTGCGGGGTAACGCCCGTTACGCCCCTGTGCCGCAGGCCGTGGCATAACGGAAGAACGGAAGATTTAGCGAGGAGGGTAATTCCTCCTCGCTTTTGGAGGTAGAAAAATGCAATACAAGGTGATCAGGCCGTTCAGGTGGGACGGCAACGTGAGAATGCCCGGCCAGATCGTGGAGATGGATATTTCTCAGGCCGGACGGCTGCGGATAATGGGACTAATCGGCCAGGTCGAACAGGCCGTGGCTCCGAAGGAGAGGGCGATCAGGAAGCCGTCGGAGCGGAGGACGAGAAAGCCACGCAAGGAAAAACGGGAAGCCGCGATCGACAAGCCGCAATCTGAAGAGAATAAAGAGAATGGCGCTGAATCTGGTAACACCTCCGGCGATTGAGCCCGTCACGCTGCTGGAGGTCAAGGATCATCTGCGGATCGACAGCGGCACGATGGCCGACAACCTCACGATTACGCACAGCATCGAGGCAGGCGATCAAGCAATCATCGCCGGCTACGGGCTGCTGGGCGCTTCCGTCGATGTGATGGGCTCGGATGTGCTGGTAGTTCTCGAGGCGGGTGTTTTCGGCGCCGGTGGTCTCGTTGATGTAAAGCTGCAGCACTCCGAGACCGGTGGTGCTCCTTGGGATGATGTTACCGGTGGGGCTTTCGCTCAGGTAGATGATGCAACCGACGAGACGACCTACGAACTGGCCTACAACGGCGGGAAGCAGTATTTGCGGGCCGTTGCTACCGTGGCGATCGCAATATGCGCTTTTGGCGTGTACGTAATCGAACGGGCGCCGGCGACTTATGAGGATAGTTTGATCACCGGATTCATCAAGGCTGCCCGGGAATACTGCGAAGGATTCCAGAACCGCGCCTATATTACCCAGACTTGGGAGTTGCTCCTTGATGACTTTCCGGACTCAGTAATCCAGATCCCGCTACCACCGCTTCAGTGGGCTATTGCGGCGGATATGAGCATCACGTATTACGACACGGCGGGAGCGGCAAATGTCGTTGCCGCGGCGGATTACCAGGTGGATATACACAGCCATAAAGGGCGGGTATGTCCGGTTTATGGGAAGAGCTGGCCGACAACGATTTTGCGGTCGATGAATGGCGTGGTAGTGCAGTTCAAAGCCGGCTACGGACTTCTGGCGACAGACGTTCCCGAGCGGGTACGGCTGGCTATCAAGGTTCTGGCGGGGCATATGTACGAGAACAGGGAGGCTACCGACACGAAAGAACACCTCGAGGTGCCTTTCGCCGTGCGTTCGTTGCTCGGGTTGGACAGGATCCTGCCGTTATGAGAAGCGGATTTCTCCGTCACCGTGTAACGCTCCAGATGCCGATTTCCGCCACGAACGTGCGGGGGGAGAAGACGAAGAGCTGGGTGGATTATTGCACCGTATGGGCGCGGATCCAGCCCACGAGCGGGAGAGATTTTCTGGATGTTCATCAGACCGAGAGCGAGACTACGGCCACCATTACCATGCGGTGTATTTCAGGGGTGAAATCATACATGAGGATCAAGTACCGGGATCGGTACTATGAGATCGTACACCCCATTAACACAGAGGAGCAGGACAGGCAACTGCAGATCCTGGTGAGGGAGCTCGAGGGTGGTTGAGTTACAGGTGCGGCTCGTGAATCCGAATAAGGTACCCCGGGATCTGGA
>DATKWR010000367.1:0-7033 GCA_035529475.1 Sedimentisphaerales bacterium
GACAATCAAGGAATTGAGCGGTGGGAAGTTGAAGACGTACTCGCAGGGCGGTGCTAAGATTCAGGTCAACCTGATGTATGGCAAGAACGAGACTTTCAAGTCTTACTCTCGCTACGGGTTGCTCGATACGGCTCCGCAGGACGGGTTCGCGCCTGCGTTCTACGATTGGTGCCAGTACGCCGGTACTGTCTCGATTGATGGCCTTAGCAAGGCCCAGAACAAAGGCAAACCTCAGATTCAGAAGCTCTTGCGCGAAAAGGTCAAACAGTTGACCATGAGCAAGGCTGAAACTCTGAACGAACACCTGTTCGATTGCGAAACCCTTACCACGGCTACCGGCAACGGCGGCAAGAACATCATACCCCTGACCCACTATATTCAACTCAACCCTGTCACGGGGACGATTGACGTGGGCGGAATCGACGAGAGCGCCGAAACTTGGTGGCAGAACCAGACCCTAGACTCTGTGGCTACTACCGGGACAATGTTTGCTGACGAACTGCGTAACCTGTATATGTCGTGTTCCTACGGCATGGGCGGAGCGCCTGACCTTATCATCATGGACCCTGGAACCTTCAGGGGCTATGAGGCGCACATGGACGTTAAGGTTCGCTACTCGTACACCGACAAAGCGAGCGTCGGGTTCGAGGCGATCAAGTTCAAGGGCGCGAAGATAATCTGGGATCAGCACGTCGGAGACATGGACGCCACGTACAACTGGGACCATGCGTCCTACGACGGGGCTACCGGATCATGTTTCATGGTCAATACTAAGTTCCTGGACATGGTGTGTATGCCGGGCATGGACTTTGCCCCGCAGGGCTTCCAGAGCCCGACCAACCAGGACGCATCTGTAGGCAAATGGCTGTTCTACGGCCAGCTTGTCTGCTCTAACCGTCGCAAGCTCGGCGTCCTTACGGACATCGACGTTTCCGAAATCGTTACTTAGGAGGTGATGAAATGAGTCAGCAAATCGCAACCGGACCGGGCAATCCCAATCCGGCGACCGTTATTAGAAGCCTTAAAGCCACTGCTGCGACTATTGCCAAGGGCGATGTCGTTGCCTTGAGCGGGGCCACCGGGTACACCATTATCAAGTGTACCAATGTTATGACCCCCATAGGCGTTGCCGCAGAAGACTTCGCGGCCTCGGCGTGGGGCAATGTCATCGTCCGGGGTTTCTGTAACTTCCTGACGTGTACCGCAGCGGACATCGACGACGGCGACCTACTGTATGTGGATGCCAACTCTGACGCCGCTGGCGTTACGGTCGGTACCGATATCGGCGTTCAGGCCGGGGCGTTCATCGGGGTTACGCTTCAGGCGCAGACGAGCACCACCATTACGGCGGCGTACATCTCGCCCCTGATCCAGATAGTCTAGGAGCGATAAATGAGTGCGGTCGTAGCAGGGACGAAGGCGAAATTGCAGAACTTGTTGCCGGGTAGAATCGGTAGCAATAATGCCTTTTCGGATTCGTATGTCGAAGAACTCATCATGGCTGGGTTCCATGAGGCTGCCGAAGCGTGCAGTCTCGTCGTTGGAACCGAGTCCGTGGCATTAGCCAACGATACTCTTGTCTACGACCTCGCTGAACCGTTCATAGAGATAACCCAAGTCGAGTGGTTCGACGGTAGCAACCGGAAGGGCCACCTAACCTGCGCCACCTTGAGCGACCTTGATAAAATGTCGCGTAAATGGTGGGACAGCACGGGCGCTGAGTCGGAGTTCTATTCTCTACTCAGCGCCCCAGGCATCCCGGAAACGTCAACCGACGCGGCAGACGGATCGCGTATCCTGGTCTGGCGGCCGGTCACAGACGCCACAGACCTTTCGCTACGGGTCACGGGATTTGTGTGTGGGACAACCACCACGCCGATATCAGAAGATGTCCAGAGGATGTGTATAGTTCCCTACGTCCTTTCACACCTCAACGCAGTAGCCAACCCGAATATGGCGGCAGGATACCTCGCACAGTTTGAAAGCGGCTGCGACATCGTGCGCGGCAGGTTCAGCCATAGGTACGACGAACCGACTTACGGAGTCTGATGGAAACCTGGCAAGACATAAAAGACTTCTTCTGGCCGGCGGTTCAGGACTCTGAAACGTCCCAGATATTCTTTAACTCCACCCAGGCTCTCGCTTGGGCGAATGGAGCGTTATGGGAAATGGGGCAGCACGCGCAGTACACAGATTTGATCCAAGAGCAAAACACAGCCAATGGGCAAAGGGTGTATACCATAGGAAGCTCTGGTTCGGCCCCCTACGGGGTGTGGCGCGTAGAGATAGATGGCGAGGCTATCAGGGCCACCACCGAAGCCGATGTCACAAATCTGGACCAGAATTGGGAAACCCGTTCGCAAATCCCGAGGTTCTATTACCTCGATGGGTTCATAGGCGGCACCGGAGATTTGGCCAAGATAGCCTTGTACCCTGAGCCTAACGGCATCTACGAGCTACGGACGTACTGCTACGGCGTCCCGGAGCAAGTATCCGACTCAGCAGACACCGACAAACTACAAGTCCCACAGTGGGCGATCTACGGCGTCCTGTGGTACATGCTGGCCGAGGCGTTCATGGCCGAAACCAGAAGGCAAAACCTGGAGACTTCGGCCTACTACCGGGGGCTGTACGATAAGCTACTCGACCGATTGCAGATGCGGACGGCCAGCCGCCTGCCCAAGGACTGGGTATTCGGAGAAGGCGGTCAAGAGTTCACACGGAATTTCTGGAGCAACCTACCAGACACGATACCGGAGCCGTAAGAAATGGCTAAGACGACATTAGGCACAGACGTAATCACCGGGCTCAACGTGGGGACCGCCCCGCACAAGATTGCGCCCCACGAGTTGCAGGTGTCTGAAAACGGGTGGACGGACAAAGAGGGCGCATGGCGGACAGCGCGGGGGCCAGAGCGGCTGTATACCGGCTATAGCGATATCTCCTGCTTCGCTGCCGGAGAGATGGACGGAGAAGACCATCTGGTATGGATGGACGGTGATACGGTTTACGACAATGGGAACAACGTCGGGACCATCACCGCTGGATCTGACATGAAGATCATCGCTATAGACGATGCGTTTTTGATCTTGGGTGCGGCCGTGAACTACATCTGGGATGGGGATCATGTCAGACAACAGGGCACATGGCAACCCGACGATGTAGACCGGCTGTTCTTGCAGAAGTCACAGCCCTCTGTTTTCGGGACCAACATAGATAGCGTCACCTCTGCCGATCCGGGAGTTGTGAAGTGTGTCGCCCATGAACTTGCAACTGGGGACTGGATCTACATAGACAGTTTGACAACGATGACCGAGTTGAACGGGCGCAAATTTAAGGCGACATACGTTGATGCCGATCATTTTTCTATCAACGAAGACACGACCTATTACACGGCAGAAGGCGCCGGAACGCTTACCGGAACATATAAGAGATACGCGGGGCTAGATGGGGCTTATAAATGGTACTACACTCTTACTGTGGAAATGTCTGGCGGCAGGGTGCTAGAGTCCCAGCCAAGGGGCCTGCGCCTCGGTACTGCGGGCGCACACGGCTGGCGTCCGATTTCTGACCCGAGCGCAGACGCATGGGACGCCGAAGAGATAACGATGACGGCGAACGATGTCGTTTACTTTGGCCAAGACACTAAACTTTATGGCAGCATCGGCTGGGTGCAGAGTGGAGTGCAGAACTTTCCGATAACCGGGACTATCGGAACCGACTTCTCGCCTGGAGTGCGGATCTACCGCACCAAACAAAACGGTACAGACGCATATCTTGAGCGCGAGTTCACATACGGCGACGAGGGGCTTCTCTACATAAGTGGCGTCGATGCGTCTTTTTATTTTCAACACGAAAACGACGGCGACAATTACGGGTGTTTCTTCGGGGCCGACGATCTTGACCTCGGGGCTGTATTAATCCACGGGGCAAATGATCACGTTAACCCCCCGGCCGCGTCTTTTGCGGCCCCCCTCGGACAGCGGCTATTCCTGAACGACAGGGACAACCCGGATCGCTATTACAACTCCCTCCTGGACGGCATAGAATATTACAACGAACTGGGCTGGAACCGTCTACCTGCGACCATCACCGGTATGGCCCAACTCGACAGGTATCTTTTCATCACCTCTCAGGATCGCGTCTGGATAGACGCCTTCACCGACGGACTGCCGGACATACGGGAGATCAGAACCGATACGGGCTCAAAGACTGGGATAATGACCACCACCGACGATGGTGTGCTGATGCTGGAGGCTGACGGATTGTGGCTGTTCGACGGGGCGCGGGTGCAGAAGATATCCCGCCGAGGTTTCGATACGCTGGACACTCCCCAGTGCCTGACCGCGACCAAAGACACCGTATACATGAGCGGTTTGTACGATTCGTACGTTACCAGACAGCGGGACTCCGGCATGGTGTGGCACGGCGGAGACGGGCAGTATCAGTTGTCAGATGCAACCGGCGGAACGATTTACGCCGCTTCCGAAAATGAGATCGTCGAGATGTTCGCAGGAGCATACCGTGGCGGGACTATGATTACCGCCGCATTTAATGTTGGGCGCGAGGCGCAGGCTGTCCGGGTGGTCCTGGATATCGAGGGTGCGTCCCTGCCTACGGTCTGGGTCAACGGCAACCGGCAGAGCGATGTTCAGGGCCATGTAGCAGATTCTACCGCTATAGACGAGTCCCGTCGTCAGGTGTGGGTGGAAGTGCCCCACTTGAGCAACCATATCCTATCTGTTCAGGTAGATGTCACGGGGAACTTGACGGTTTACGGCATAAACCTGGAGGTCGTAGCTTGATCCGCAAGCTAGAATTACGTGACGTTCAGGTAGAGTTCTCTCGGCTCGAAGAGGATCTTGTCGCGGCGCGGCGGGCGCTGTCAGCGGATACGGTTCTGAATACGAAATATCGCACGTCCGGTGGAGGCGGCACAACTACAACGTCGGCTGGCGACTTTAATTTCGACGGCGGAACGATAGCCGGAACCAGCACTGGCCTGATACTCGACTTCCGCACAATAACTGATCCTGGTCTTGTTCTGGACCTTGGAGGCATCGCGTAATGGAAACCAGGATTAAAATCCGTAGAGGCACCGCCGCCGAACGAGCGGCCATGTCTGCCGGAGACCCGCTACAGAGCGAGTTGCTACACGAAACAGGCACCGATCTAATTTATATCGGAGACGGGTCTACTGCCGGAGGGGTCTTGGTCGGGGGCGGAGATGTAGCCGGGCCTGGATCTGCCGTGGACGAAAACATAGCAGTGTTCGACAGCACTACCGGCAAGTTGATTAAGGACGGATTGATTAACAAGTCCGCGATAACGGCCAATACTGCCAAGAATACCAATGTGCCTACGGCCCTGTCTGTCGGGACCGTCACGGCTACAACAGTATCTATCACGTCTGACGGCGGAGCCGATGACGTAACTATTCCGGCGGCCACTACCGACGATGCGGGGCTTCTTACTGCGGCCCTATTTGATGAAATCGACGCCAATACGGCCAAAGTTACCAACGCGACACACTCTGGAGAAGTCACCGGGGCTACGGCGCTAACCATTGCGGACAATGTAGTGGACGAGGCCAATCTGAAACTG
This sequence comes from Sedimentisphaerales bacterium, assembly GCA_035529475.1. Lineage (GTDB taxonomy): Bacteria > Planctomycetota > Phycisphaerae > Sedimentisphaerales > Anaerobacaceae. Next base: position 5,605 of record DATKWR010000367.1, read on the forward strand.
GATACCGGCCCGACGAACGACTACATCCTGACGGCAGACAGCACAAAGTCCGGGGGGATGAAGTGGGCGGCTGCCGGAGCCGGAGGCGGGACCGGGGATGTCGTTGGCCCGGGGTCGGCGGTGGATGAGAATATCGCCGTGTTCGACAGCACCACGGGCAAGCTGATTAAAGACAGCCTGATAAACAAGTCTGCGATAACGGCCAACACGGCGAAGAATACCAACGTCCCGACGGCACTATCGGTTGGAACGGTAACAGCCACTACAGTCTCGATAACGTCTGACGGCGCGGCCGACGATGTTACCATCCCGGCAGCGACCACCGACGATGCCGGGTTATTGACCGCTGCGAAGTTCGATGAGATTGTGGCCAACACGGCCAAGGTCACCAACGCGACCCATTCTGGAGAAGTCACCGGGGATGCTGCCCTGACCATAGCTGACAACGTGGTAGATGAGGCCAATCTCAAACTGGAGACCGGCCCGACAAATGATTACGTCCTGACGGCGGATAGCACAAAGTCCGGCGGCATGAAGTGGGCGGCTGCCGGAGCGGGGGGCGGAGATGCCAACCAGTATAGCAAGATCATTTACATCAAGACCCCAGAAGTTACCGACAAATTTCCGTCGTTCTCCGTGGGCAGCGGGACTTACACAATTACCCGAATCACCCACAAAACCGAAGCAGGAACCGTGGACTGGAACCTGGAGGAAAGAGCCGAAGCCACGCCGGGGACAGCCGGAACCAATATATACGCCAGCGACGAGCAGTCTGGGACTGCAAGCTCAACCGATACATCATTCAGCAACGATAACATGGCGGCCTATTCCCAGTTCTTTTTTGAGATAAGCGCAGTCTCTGGGTCACCGACTGACCTCAATATAGTTGTCCACTGGACGGAGGATTAAGATGGCCGTAGTCAACACAACTTCCCCGGCCTACCTGAATCGGCTCCAGGGCCTGACCGACCTGTACGACGAGTTCAAGTCGCTATACGGCCCGGTGGTCAGGCGCATGACTCGCGCTCAACTGAAGCAACTGCACAACCGCGATCCTCTGTTCGCCAAGTTCGTTGAGATCGGGCGAGACATTTCCGAGTTGGCCGAACGAGTGGGGATAGACACATGATTGAACACAAGAATTATTCAGGGAACCCTGACCCGGATGTTGGCGGGGAGACTGAGTTCTTCCGGTGCAACTTCACGCAGCCGGAGCCGGTGCTAGACGGCGCGGACTATGTAGGCGTCCGGCTGTTTCCCGGCGACGATACGCCCCGCACGTTTGAGAGGTGCAATCTGGTGAACTGCGAGGTTCCGCCGGGGTCTACCATGACGAAGTGCAACACGACTATCAGGCGGTCGTTGGTTGTCTCGACGACTGACGAAATCGAAGTGGACGGGTTTTCGATTCCGGTCAACAACTATGTGG
>DATKWR010000368.1:0-11652 GCA_035529475.1 Sedimentisphaerales bacterium
TCTTATATCGTATCTGTTCATTGAGCCGCACCCCGTTCCGGGCTGTCCCGCTGAGGCAAACGTGGATGATGACGATGAAGGTGTAATTGATATAGGCGATCTGACGGTGCTGATCGACTACCTGTTCATCAGCCGCACGCCGCCGGCGGATTGTAAATAGAACGACACCCGACACGGACTCCCGGGTTGCGAGCAGGTGTCGACCTTGTGCGCTGAGCGAGAGGGGGAGTTATGTTGCGATACTTCGTACTGGTACTTCCTCTGATTCCTGCGCGTAATCTGCCACTTTCGGCCGAAGCGCGGGAGTCGGGAACCGCCGTGGAAATAAAGATTTCAGACCTCTCCCGGGAAAGGAACCACAATGTACACCAGAACACTTGCTGTTCTCGCTCTCGCCATCGCAGTGTCGGTGCCCGCCGTACAGGCGCAGAACCTGTTCTACTATACTGAGAGCGCAGCGTTCGACTCCCTGCGCAATCGGTACCTCATATCAAATCAGGGGAATGGAAACATCATAGCGGTCGACAGCAATGGGACTCATTCCTACTTTGCGACGATGCTGAGTTGTTCGAAGGGGTTGTTTATCCAGGGCGATACCTTGTTCGTTGCGGCGTCCACCTATGGTCTTGTGACATTTGATCTGGAAACCGCTGACACACTGTTCAGGATTGTTTTCCCCGGTCAGGTGGACCTGAACGACGTGGCCTGTGATTCCTCGGGCAACGTATATGTTTCGGACGCACAAGGGAATATGATTCACAAACTGCACCTGAGCGATATGTCCACTGAGACGATTGTCACCGGTTTTACGATGGCCAACGGGCTGCTTTTCGACGAGGTTCGCAACCGATTACTGGCGTGCCAATGGATGGACAATTCGCCGATCAGCGCGATTGACCTCGATGATTACTCGGTCACCACGGTTGCCTTTCCCGGCCTGGACCTTTTCGACGGTCTGACGGAAGACAATGACGGGAACATTCTGTTTGCATCGTTTGGGTCCGATGCCGTCTTTCGTTACGATAGTTCCTTCAGCGAGCCGCCCGAGATGGTTTCGTGCTGTCATGCAGACCCGGGAGACATCTTTTACAACAAGCGCGATGACATTCTCGTGGTGCCGAACATAACCAATGCCACCAGAGTCGATTTTGTCGATTTCAGCCAACCTGACCTTTACGTGGATGGTCGGTCTATCGTTGACACGCTGGGATCGAGTATCGATTGCATTCTTCCCGGGCAGACTGCAGACATATATCCGATTATTGGCAACACGGGGCATACCATCGCCGGGGCCGGCGCGGTACTCACATCCCACAACATATTTGTGACTGTAATCGAATCCTCTGCCATGTTTTCGGACAGCCTGCCGACAGACGGCAAGGCGAGCAGTTCGACGCCCTTCCGGGTATCCGTGCTTCCGACCTGTCCTTGTCCTATGGTCGCAGTTCTGGGCGTGCAGATAGTAGCGGGCGACGGATACATAAAAGAAGACAGCCTGCTGCTTTTCATAGGAAATACACCGGGATTTCATGACGATATGGACAGTGGTATCGGTTACTGGAGGCACCGTTCTGTGAACTGGCCATTTGGAGACCATTGGCGTCAGGATCAGTCCTGCTACCACAGTGACACGGTGGGTTGGAGATCGGGCAACCCGGTGAGCTATTACAACCTTATGGACGCGGAGTTAATCACTCCGCCCTTCCTGTTAGACCGGCATTCGGCTCTTAGTTTCTGGCATCGGATCGACGCTGAGGTAGACACTGAGACGGGCAGGGCGTGGGACGGTGGCATGGTGTTGATATCAACGAGGGACGGTGTGTGGACACAGATCACACCCCGGGAGGGTTACCCATTCACTACGATTGTCGGCCCCTCGAGTCCGCTGCGTTCCGAGACGCCGGTGTTTTCCGGTGACTATGACTGGGCTGAGGCGAAATTCGACTTGACCGGGTATTCCGGTATTGTCCAGGTGATGTTCCGGTTTACGTCCAATGAGGCGGCAGCCGGAGCAGGCTGGTGCATTGATGACATAGACGTCGCTATCGACCCGACGACGTGTTGTGTCGGGACCACGGGGAATGTTGACTACGATCCCGAAGACATAGCCGACATCGGTGACCTGACTTCGCTGATCGCCTACCTTTTTATCAGTTATGAGGAGCCGACCTGCCTGGCGGAGGCCAACATCGATGGTGATGACCTGGGTGTCATCGACATCGGCGACCTGACGACGTTGATCGACTACCTGTTCATCAGCAACACGCCGCCGGCGGAGTGTCAATAGGGAACGGCCCTGGCACAATCTTTCGGCACCACGAAGGGATACCGTCAGTCTACATGAGGCCAGTCTACGCTCGACCGACATTCTCACGGTCGTCTCCGCCCGTGATCTGCTTTGTGCCCATCCTGTGACCACGACAGACAAAAAGAGACACAACCAGACAAAACCAGACAGAAAGAAACAAAAACACCTACATCTATCCCGTTAAGCCGGCTACGGCGTAGTTTAGAATCGTTCAACAGGTTACAAGAACGCCCCACGGAGAATCCCACCCCACCCCTGCCTTTGTGAGCCTATATCCCCCAATAACACCGAATAACGTGAGGTCGTTTTAGTCACGATTTGGTCACACTTAGAATCATTCCTCGGAAAGCTCTTCTATCATTTTAGCGGCTTTGTCATTCTGAGGAATGAGATCAAGCGATTTGCGGCAGTATTGAATAGCTACGGCAGTATCACCTCGAAGCAAGTGTATTTCGGCGAGGGCATCATATCCTTTCCAGAATTCTGGGAACTCTGACACCAGTGTCTGAAGAGTCAGAATGGCGTTATCGTAATCTCCGAGTTCGGCCACTCGGCGACTAATCCAACACATATATCGCTTGCCAGGCACAATGAAATTGGTGGTATCATCTTTGAGCCGCTGGTATTCATCCAACGCCGCCGGGATGCCCGCATGTGTGGCAATGTCATCTTCAATATACTGCATCAGACGGTGTTTGATGCGGATATGCTCATAGGGCTTGTTGTTGAGTAATTGATAGATTCTCAACACCATTTCATTACCCTCACCAAGAAAACTGCAATTACTGCAGATAATGATTATCTGGTCTTTCCCGCTGTAATGAAAATGATTCGATTTAAACAGCTTGCTTGTTCCGTCATGCCAGTAGAGGAACTCTTTTCTCCCGGAATCCGTGTCTTCCAGGATGGAAATCTCGCCCACAAATCCATTGCCGCAAGCTCCAAAGAATTCTTCCACGAGGTTGTTGGAGATGTTAGGAACCGGAGGACGAGATTTTACGTTTCTCATTTTAAGGTACATATCCATATATGGTTCAGACAGCAGCTTATCCGAAGAAAGCGCCAGACTGAACTTGAATAAATCCCGGACCGTTGAAAGTGTTGAACCATAACCAAAGCCACAGATAGCAGGGTCATAAGAGTTCGTTTCCTCATTCCACGTGATATATTGGCCCCCCGGTTTCTGGTAGGAAACAGCCGTGTTTTCCGCTACCAGACCTTTCCGCTCACATAGGGTATGGGACATGTCCAGCGGTTTTAGGATTTGTTCCTGAAGCACCTCTTCATAGGCCTTTCCGGTGACTTTCTCTATGATAAGACCGAGGATAAAATATCCGGCATTGCTATACCCATAGCCTTTGCCTGGATCAAAACGAAGCCCTTCATCAGCAAGCTGTTTGAGAAATTCCTGAAGGTATTCATCTTTGGTGGATGTGTAATAATATTTCTCAATACCTTCGGGAAATGGAAGACCGGAGGCGTGAGAGAGAAGCATTTCAACCGTGATGTTTTTCCCGACAACTTCAGGGAAATCCGGTAAAAAGTCGGCAATGGTATTGTCCAGTCTGAGTTTTCCTTTTTCTGCCAGTTGCATAATCAGCATGGCGGTGAACTGTTTTGTAATTGATCCGATCCCGAACCGGGTTTCGGGTGTGTTGGGAGTATTCTGTTCGACATCTGCCAGTCCATAGCCTTTCGCGAAGATAACTTCGCCTTTCTCGGCAACCAAAACGGACCCCATGAAGCCTTGGTTGACGACGTAGTCATTTACGAGGACGTCGATCTCTGACTGCAGGGATTGCGACCAAGCCTGACAGGTAAGACCCATAACGAAGATAAGAGAAGTTAACCTCACCCACATACAACATTTCCTTTCCATGCGATCATCGGGCCGCCTGCTCTAAGTTCTGTTCCTTTGAGAATGCAAATCGGGCTGATCGGCCATCAGCCGCGCTAAAGAGTGCCCTTATCGCATCGCTATTAACACACTCCACACGTTGTTCAGCGAATCGTCAATCTGAATTGTACTTCCCATACTAACTATGAATACGCTCGGACTCTCCGAGAGTTACATTTGACCTGACAGGATGCACCTGACGCTCTTGTGAGGAACTTCTGAAAACGGTCACAATAGGGTCTAAGATTTTGTGCCACAAGGTGCTGCAGGCAACGCTAATCCAAGAGAAAAGCAGTCCGAATTCGTGGGTCTGAACATATACCCTCATCGGTACGTATATACTTATTATCATTTCAAGGAGAAAGCGATCTGAATGGACATGATGCAGACGTTGTCGAAAAATCACATTGCCGTCACGGCACTGGTGTGCATGTTGCTGTTGATATCATCACCGGTAATCGGCCAGGATATCGATGGCAAGATCGCGTTTTATTCGGCACGAAGCGGGCGTGATGACATTTACGTCATGAACGCAGACGGGAGTGACGTTCAACTGGTTACGAAGGGAGAGTACGGGGGAAAATGCCCGGACCTTTCCCCCGATGGTGCGCGTATCGTCTTCATATCTCTCCGGGACGGCAATTCGGAACTCTACCTGCTGGATCTCACTTCCGGGACCGAACGGCGCCTGACCGACCTGCCGACTGTGGAACGCCAGCCGAAATGGTCTCCCGACGGCCGCAAAATAGCGCTGCAATCCAACCGCGACGGCAATTACGAAGTTTACGTGATGGACGCCGACGGCACCAACTGGCAACGCCTGACATTCAGTGATGCCGAGGAACTCTGGCCGAAATGGTCGCCCGATGGAACCCAGATCGTTTTCAATTCCTTTCGAGACGGTAACTGGGAAATCTATTTGGTCAACACCGATGGCAGTAATCTTCGCAGACTAACCAACTCTGACAGCAATGATACCGGTGGCTCATGGTCACCCGACGGTACCCGCATTGCCTTTAGAAGCGGGCCACCGCGTCAATTCCAGGGAGATATACACGTCATAAATGTTGACGGTACAAATGATATCAGGCTGACCGACTTTGACGGCGTGGAGGAGAATCCGATATGGTCTCCCGACGGCGCTCAAATCGCCTTCCAGACCATGAAAGACGGCAATTTTGAGATCTATGTCATGGATGCTGATGGTTCCCATCTGAGGAATCTGACAAACCACCCGGCCCATGATTACTGGCCGTCGTGGGTGGCACCGGTGAAGTTGCCGGCTGTCGCGCCGCCGGCAGGAAACCGGCCGGAATCGAACTGCTGTAGCCGGCGGCTTTTCAGTGCCAAACGATTTCCGGTTGGATGTGGTCAATCGGGAGTGCGGCTGCTCATCATGGGCCGAACCACGTGTGCCTTAACTTTCTGAGGAAAGGTTTTTTATGAAACGCTCCCGCAACCGTCATAGTACTACAACGGTTAAGTGGGGATGCATATGAATAAAGGGAGGTCGTTATGAGGTTGGTATGGTTTCTGGCGATTCTGGCGATGGCCGTCTTTGGAAATCTGCAGGCGGCGACGATTCACGAAGCGATCGATCAGGGCGACAGCGCGGCGGTAGCGGCTATGCTGGATGCGAATCCGGCGCTTCTGGACGACAGGCTGCCAAACGCCCGAACGCCCTTGCATACGGCGGCATACGGGGGCAAGCTCAACATCGTTGGACTGCTGCTTGATCGCGGCGCCGATGCAAACGCCGCAACCGGAAACGGCAGCACGCCATTGCACGGTGCCGCTATTTCCGGTCACGAGGCCGTTGTCAGACTGCTTGTAGAGAAGGGGGCCAATGTCAATGCCGCCAACCAATTCGGCTATACGCCCCTGACTAATGCGGCGATCAGCGGAAACGTCCCAACCATGAAATTCCTCGTTGACCGCGGCGCGAATATCGAGGCGGTGATCAGTGATGGACCGGTCCCGCTTGTTTGCTCTATTCGAAGCCGTAACCCGGAGGCGGTTGAGTTCTTGCTAAAGGCGGGCGCCGATCCCAACCGCACTTCCGAGCACGGAGGCGCCCTCATGGAAGCAGTGCTATTGGCAGCTTGGGAACCAGACCGATCCGAGGAGATACCGGCAATACTTCAGTGCCTGCTGAAACACGGGGCCGATCCTAACAGCGCCGTCCCCAACGGCCGGACGGCCCTGATACAGGCGGCGATGGGCAACGACACGACCATCCTTGAAGTGCTGCTGGATGGAGGCGCGAGTTATGACGCTGTTGCGAATAACGGAGCGACGGCGTTGGGGGAGGCAGTGGAATTCGGGTGCCTGAATTCGGCAAAATACCTGATAGCCAGGGGAGCCCGCGCGGATTGTGCGGAAGTCGGCTCCGGATGCACGCCTCTGCATTTTGCAGTAATACGAGGAGAGGCGCCGTTGGTTGAAACGGTGTTGCCGGTGACCACCGATCCAAACAGGCTCGATAGTACCGGCATGACGCCGCTTGATATTGCTGTCCGTTATGGGCACGCAAAGATTGGGAAACTTCTGCGGGAGGGCGGCGCCAAGACCAAGGCGAAACAAAGCGGTCCACTGTCTTCCTCCTATTTGGCGGAACGGCCGGCCGACGGAGAGGCATATCTGTGGTACCTCGGCAACTGCGGGTATTTGATAAGAACCCGCAATCACTGCCTGATTTTCGATTACTGGACACGAGAGTCGCGGCCGACTGAACCCTCTTTGGCTAATGGCTTCATCAACCCTTCCGAACTTGCGTCCGAAGATGTGACCGTATTTGTTTCTCATGAGCACGGTGATCATTTCGACTCCACGATCTTCGGCTGGCCCGGCAAGATTCCCAGGCTCCAGTACGTGTTCGGTTTTCAGCCGGATTCGCTGGATGAGAGGTCTCGGCAGGGATATAGCGGTCAGCCTTACGAGTATATCGGCCCGGGGATGAGGAAGACAATCGACGGAATGCAGGTGCTGGCCGTTCGGTCCAATGATGCCGGTGTAGGCTTTGTCATCAACGTCGACGGCCTTGCGATCTATCATGCCGGCGATCTGGCCGGATGGTTGCCTGACCAACGGGAAGGGTTCACTTCACAGATCGATTCCATCGACGCGATTTTCGATTCGGTCGACATTGCTCTGGTCAATGTCACCGGGTGTCATCATCAGGACACGGTCGCATTGGCCGAGGGAACGGCATACACTCTGACAAAGCTACAGCCTAAGTTGGTGATACCGACGCATGGCTATATGCAGGAGTACTACTACGCGCAGTTCATGAGCAAATTCGACGGTCAGTTTCCGGATCTCCTGACATTCTGTCCGGTTTATCGCGGCGACGCCGTGAAGTATACCGGCGGCCGGAAACCGGCGCGGATTGAACTGTTGTAGCGGGCGGCCGGTTCGCTCCGGACGACCTGCGGTTGGATGTGTTCAATAGAGTGAGGAATTGAGCGCCGGAAGTGTACTCAGGATAGCCGACCTGATCACCAACAGCCAGGACTGAGAGGACACGTTATGGTTCTGAAAACGATTCTTCGGGCCGCAATCGTAATGGCGGGTATCTCGGGAATTTCTCCCTGTACCGGCGCTGCTCAAATGTCCGGCTCGGAACCTGCCATCGATTCCAGCTCTCCCGGTTCGGTCCGGTCGCTGCTCCAGAAGCCGCTCCGGAACGGTGAGGCATACGTCTGGTACCTCCTGCACTGCGGCTACGCCGTAAAGACGCCGACCAGGCTGTTGATTTTCGACTACGTTCGCACGACTCGAGACTTCCCTGAGACAAATGCAGAACAATCGCTGGCGACCGGCCGTATCAACCCGGCCGAGATCAAGGACCTGGACGTGTACGTCTTTGTCAGTCACAGTCACGAGGACCACTATGATCCGGTCATTTTCGACTGGCAGGGCCAGATCGACAATCTGACCTATATCTTCGGATGGCAGGCCACCGACGACAGCAGCCATTACCACCTTGTCGGCCCGCGGGCGTCGCTTCAGATTGACGATATGACCATCTACACGGTCAATTGCCGGTCGGGCGTACCGGAAGTGGCATACCTCGTCAGAACCGACGGCCTGACAATCTTCTTCCAGGGCGATTACAAGAGCGATTCCCCTGCCGATATTGATTACTTGTTGAATAAGTGCGAGACAGTGGACATAGCTTTTCTCGGGGCGACTCCCAGGCGGTGGGCAGAGGCTTCGGCGCGCATTGTTCGTATCATGGAAAGATTGCGGCCGCGGGTCGTTTTCCCGATGCATTACGGCGGCAAAGAACAGACGTACCAATCGTTCGCCCGGGAGTGCGCCGAGTTCGGACTCCCTTCCGCCGTCAAATGCCCCGAGAAACCCGGCGACATGTCTCATTACCGACGTGGTATTGCACCATGATTCCCTAGGGGTGCCAAAAAACGGTCACGATTTGGCCGCAATGCAACGTAAGTCCTTGCCCACAAGGCGAGTACGGGATTTGCCTCGCCGAGTTCAGCATCTGCGACTATCCCCCCACCTACACCATCTTTGACGGGCCTCGCACACCGCGATACGCTTCGATTTCAAGTCAACAGTCGCGCAACGGACAGGTAGTTGCCGAGCGGGTATGAGGAAACAGTGCCAGATCGCGGCCAGGCGGACATGTCGGATAAGCATTTCACTCATGCCGAGATTACCGGAGCGTCTCACGAACCTTGACAAAAGGTTTGATCTCGCATAATGTTCGCAGAAACCATACACTCCATTATTTCAGCGTTCCGTACAATACCAAACGTCTTTGTCCGGAATACAAACCTGAGGGAGATATTTCAATGGCGCGCTACCTCCAAGAGATGCCACATCTGATGCTTACCTGTCTACTGATCATCCTGCTTTCAGCAACCGCTGCTGCGGATCAGTTGGGGACAAGCTTTCAGACGATCCATTCCGGACCCGGTCTTTCGCTGCACAAGGAGATGTTCATGCTGCCCGTCACATGGTCGAACGAATACAACGGCCGTATGACTGAGACGGTATTTCAGGTGAGTGCAAAGCACCGTCTATTCAACACACGACTGTATTTTGCCTATACGCAAATATCCTTCTGGCAGGCATACGACCACAATAACTCGGCTCCTTTTCGGGAGACGAACTACAACCCCGAACTTTTCTACCGGACTTCGCTTTTCAACTTCCGTCCCGAATACATTGGCGCCGATATCGGTTTTGAGCATGAATCAAACGGTCAGAAGCCACCAACATCGAGAAGCTGGAATCTAATCTATTTCTCGCCATACTATCATCAGGCAAACTGGCTGATATACATGAAACTCCGATACCGCATTCCGGAGAAAGACAAGGAATTCCCTGGAGCGGCGGTTGGCGATGATAATCCCGACATCACCGATTTTCTCGGATACAGCGACCTCCATGTCCAATACAGAACACGGCATGGCCATTCGATGCACGTGACCCTACGAGGCAATGCAAGAACGAAAAAGGGTGGGGTCAGCCTGATCTACACCATTCCGGTGCCCACCAGTGAGAGAAGCTCTTTGGGATTTCGTGTCTCACACGGTTATGGCGAGAGTCTCGTGGACTACAACAAGTCATTGACCAGAGTTGGGGTTGGCGTATTCTTTGACAGATGAACTCGGCACGGCCGGATGCTCGCCCGTTGATGATATACGACACACGCCCAATGCAGAGCCTGGCTGGCGCATCACCAGAGCTGGGCGATTGCCTATTGGCCAGGTGAGTTGGTGGAGGCAATTGGGTACGGTAAAGGTCCGGGGCCGCCCGATGAAACGGTGGGTAATGTGACGTTTTCTATATATTCGGATACGTTCCATTTTGACCACGCAGCATCGTAGGGCAGAACCCCTGTGGTTCTGCCGCGTCCGTGATATTCACTCATTGACGGGATATAGGATGAGTCGTATATTCCGTCGTCACCGGGGGTTGCTTCATCGGACAGCTTGTGTTTAATCGGGAGGTCGTTCATGCCGTCGAGCGGGGGAATTATGTTGCGGTATTTGATGGTCGTGTCTCTTCTGATCTTCAGTAGCAGCGGATCAGCGTTGCTGCCCGGAATGACGTGAGCTTTTGTTGCTAAGGAGAGAACAGATGAGTGGCAATTCAATGTCGTGCAGTGTGGTAAGAACCTGGTGGACGCGGCTGGTCATGGCCATATTGGTTCTGTGCGCGCCGTGCAGCCTGGCCGACGCTCTCTACTTCGTGCACGCACAGCCCGGTTCTACCAAGCCGGATAGGCGTCCCTTTCCGGCCTCGATTCATCAGTACGATGCCTCCGGGCAGCGACTGGTCGAGGTTTGGACCACCGGGGAATCGGAGAAAGTCAGCACAGTCTGGCAATACGCCTCATGCGGGGATTTGGTAATTGTGCTGGGTCGGGAGGGGACAAGGAAGTTGGCCGTAATTTCCAGGGAACGGGTGTCGCAGCCGAACGTGGTCGATCTTTCGGGCTTCGGTTCTGCTATGCGACTCAAGTACATGGCGGGTAGTGACGGCCGGGAAAGTACCAGGATATTCTATTTTGACAGGACAACCGATCTCAGTAAGGTGAAGCCGGAGACTGTGGTGCTTCAGCAGGCGGAAGTTTTGGCTACTGGAGAGCGCGTGTCTCCTGACGCCACCGCCGAAGTAAGGCTGGCCGGAGTCAGGCCGGTCCATGCCATGGGAGAACATGATCTGTTGTCCGTCCGTATTGGCGCTGACCGCTCGGTGAGCGCCGGCGACTCAAGCATGGTTCAGTTCGCCAGCCCTATACCTGACAGCATTGCGTTACTGGAATCCACCAAGGGTTGGAATCTTGTCGCCAATGAACCTGCATATCAGGCGTTGCTGTCCGTCCCGGACAGGAGTGACTTCCCCCATTCGCAACTGGTCCTGCATCTCAGGGGCCCGGATACGTGGAATTCAGTGCTCCTGGAGGGGCCGCTCACCGGCCTGAGACCGATAAACGAGTGGCTTGTCGGAGTCACGGGGTACATCGATCCAAGGACTGACTATGCGGCGCACCGGGCCTATCTAGGGGTGGCTGGTGAAGCCGTGGTTCTGGTAAACCCGGTTGCGGGTCGCACTCTTCAGGTAGCGCTGGGCGAGGACAGCGAGGTTCTCTGGGTGGAATCGGATACCGTGTATTATCGTATAGGCGATACGTTGTATCGGGCGCTGATTGGGGAAGATGATTTCCTGGACCGGACGAAGATGGTTTCTGACCCGATCGTTCAGCGCGTTCACTGGGCGTTTCGGGGCGACGAATGAGATCAGGCTTACCCGGTCAGAACCGCAGCATCGTAGGGCAGAACCCCCGCGCATCTGCCGCGTGTCTGATACAGGCATTCCTTGACGAAATATAGCCTCAGTTGTATATTCTGTCGTCACCGGGGGTTGCTTCATCGAAGAGTCTGGCACTGAGCGGGAGGTCGTTCATGCCATC
>DATKWR010000369.1:0-4393 GCA_035529475.1 Sedimentisphaerales bacterium
CGAAGGAATCCACCTGATCAATCTTCCGGCGGTGGGATACAATTTCAATGATAAAGGCCCCGTCGGCTGGGTGGAAACGCAACTGACAAGCCAAGGCGGCGACTTTACCCTGCATGCCGTCGCCGGAAATACGGACGCCGATGGTCGCACAACGAAGCTCACATGGAGATAAGAGCACAAAGGCATACTAAGATGCTTCTTTCCGCACGGACGCAGAACAAACAGTGGGTCATTCGATCTGGCGATGGTCGCTCGCAGGAGCTTGCCAGGAGCCTGAAGGTCTCACCCCTTTTGGCCCAGCTTCTGATCAATCGGGGAGTCACCGAGGCCGGGGACGCTTCGGTTTTCCTGCGGCCGAAGCTGACCGACCTCATCGAGCCCGGGCGGATGCCTGGAATCGGACCGGCCGTCAGCAGACTAAAACAGGCTGTCGCCGAAAAGCAAAAGATTACCGTTTATGGCGACTACGACGTGGACGGCATCACCGGCGTCGCAATCCTCTGGCAGCTTTTGACGCTGCTCGGCGCCAACGTCGAATATTACATTCCCCATCGGGTCGATGAGGGTTATGGCCTTAACGCCGAGGCCGTGGAGAGCCTGGCCGGGTCGGGCACCCAACTGCTCGTTACCGTCGATTGCGGCATCACGGCATTCGGCTCGGCGGAGCTGGCGGCAAGGCTCGGCCTCGACTTGATCGTCACAGACCATCACCAGCCGGACCTCAAAATGCCTCAAGCGGCAGCGATTGTTCACCCGGCCCTGGACGAATCCTACCCAAACCAGGATTCGGCCGGAGCCATGGTCGCCTTCAAACTGGCCTGGGCCCTTGCCAATGAATTCAGCTCAGGCCCGAAGCTCGACCCGGGGCTGCGAGACTTCATGATCAGCGCAACCAGCCTGGCCGCGATGGGAACCGTGGCCGACGTCGTTGACCTGCGAGGCGAGAACAGAGTCCTGACAAGCTATGGACTCAAGGCGCTGCCAGATTGTAAACTTTCCGGCATACAGGCCCTGATTGAATCGGCGGGATTGACGGGGCACGAGCTCGATAGCTACCACATCGGATTTCGTCTGGCGCCGATGCTCAACGCCGCCGGCCGGATGGGTCACGCACGATAAGCAGTCGAGCTGCTGACCTCGGAGAGCCCCGTTCGCTCGATGCAAATAGCCGAGTATCTCAAAGAGCAAAACAGCCAGCGACAGCAGTGCGAGCGCAAGATCTTCAAGCAGGCGTGTGAAATGATCGTCGAGGGTGACCTGAACCATCCCGACCGCAAGAGCATCGTTCTTGCAAGCGAGAACTGGCACACCGGCGTCATAGGTATTGTCGCTTCGAGAATCGTCGATAAATTCTACCGTCCGACGATCATGATCAACGCAGGCTCGTGTGAAAACGGCCTCGCCCAGGGTTCGGGCCGGTCGATTCCGGGTTTCTGTCTGTTGAGCGCGATTAAGGCCTGCTCGCATCACCTGGCCGGCTTCGGAGGGCATAAAATGGCCGCCGGCATAAAGATCGAACCTGCCAAAATAGAGCAGTTCGCAGCGGAATTCGAGACGCACGCAAAACAAAACCTCAATAGCGACGATGCCGCGGCAAAGCTGCATATCGACGCATTGGTTCCTCTGGGCGAGCTTCGCAAAGAAACGGTTCGTGAATTGCAGTTGCTGGGACCCTTCGGCCAGGGCAATCCCGAGCCGACGTTTGCCACGAAAGGCGTGCGTTTGGCCGGCCCGCCGAAAAGGGTTGGCTCAGGCCGGGAGCACTTGCAGGTTGCGATCACCGACAACACGACGGCCATCCGCTGCATCGGCTTTCGGTTCGGAAAGCTGGAGAAGAAGTTGCTGGAACACGAATTTTTCGCCGTCGCTTATCAGCCTCAAATCAACACCTACAACGGAAACAGCAACGTCGAGTTCGTTCTGACCGACGTTCAGTTTGAATAAGCTGCCGGGCGTCAGGCCTTATTTTTTCCTGACCACAACCTTTTCGATTTTGAACTGACCCAACATGGCGGCCAGATTGAAGAAGTCTGCCGGTTCGCCGTCGCCGACGGCCAGAGCGATGTGGCCGGCGTCATAGCCGCCTCGCCCGCCGCCCCTGAAAGAGGCGTCAAGCCCGATCCATCTGCCGCCCACATACACCTGCGTCCAGGCGTGTCCCCCAAAGCCCTGATGGCCTCCGAAATCACTCACGTAGGCCACCCCGGCCACCACCTGAGCGGGTATCCCGACAGCGCGGCACATCGCCGCCGTCAGAACGGAGAATTCCGAACAATCGCCCTGCCTGCTGGCCGCGACCTCAGCCGCCGAGGCATAACCCACCGAGAGGCTTCGGTCTTCAATGTAGTCACCCACGAAGGCTTCGATTCTCCTGGCTGCTTCGGCGGCGTCTTCAGTATCGCCCACCGCTTTGCGGGCAAGAGCAATCACCTGCTCGTGGTCGCTTTGGAGAAACCTTGTCGGTTTGGTGGCGTCGAGGATGGCCTGGTCCCCGCCTTTGTAGGGAAATTTCACACCCGCCCGCGCCGCCACGGGCTCGACCGTGACAGTAGCCCTGCCGTTCTTGAATTGTTGTACCTTCTGATTGTCCGTCGAGGGTATGGTCACTTCAGGGATGTCTTTGACCGGGGCCAAATAATAGGTGATGGATCTCGTCTCGCTGAGATTGTTCAACGGCTCAGGGCTGGCCAGGAACATCTTGTCAATCAATTCCAGCACATCATTCTGACCCATCGCGAATTCTTTGGCGCAGGCAATCATCTCAACCTGAATACCCGCTATCGGCATGATGCTCTTCTGGACTCGAAGGGCTTCGTCAACATAACTGGTCGTGACGATTTCCCCCGCGCCGGGCACGTTCAGAGTCGTGGTGACTTGTTGCAGGGTCACGACGCGTCCGAGCAGATCGACGCTTTGCTTTGGGCCGATGCGCACCTGAGCATGAACGGCCTGCAAAATCCCCGGGCTGAATATCTTGGCAAAATACAGCGTCCCCTCTTCCAGCCCCTTTTTCAGGCTCAACAAACGCAAACCCTCGGCCATCACCGCTCCCTGGGGCCATTGAAGCGTGCTCTTCTGCGGCGCTGCCATCGAAGTCGTCGTCAAGCTCACCGTCCCCTGTTTGTCCACTTGCCCGGCCATTGTCATCACCATCGCCCCTAATTTCTGCTCGGCTTCAAAAGCAAGGGGCTCCCCGGCCGTCGTCTCGATGCTGGTCTCCTTCATCTCCATCGTCATCGAGACACCCATCCGGCTCACGGTGATACTGACTTCTTCGCGGGTGGTCACTTGCCCATCGGATACGACTCGACTCTGAACGGAGTAGCCCACTTTCTTGCCTTCCATGAATACGGCAAGATACTCCGTTTCGTCCGAAACAACTTTTGAGCCGGCCGAACTCGAATGAGTCAGGCAGCCAAGCACCAGGAATGCCATGCAGATATTGAAGATACGCCGAATCGCCATGATTGGTTTCCTTTCTCAATAGACCATTACCGCCAATGATTATAAGACCAAAAGGGCGACGTTTCACCATAATAATCGGCGATCATCTGCAAATCATCGCCGCTTGATTTGGTGGCCTCGTCGAAAGGTCTCGATTTTCACGAGGCGACGGCGGCATCAGTTGCATTGTTCCGGCTTTTGGCCTAAGATAGCTCGCGTCTGTTTGTAGTGTGCCCGTAAGGGCATTCCGGAAGTAACGCCTTACGGCGTCACTACGAACCTGTGGTCAACTTAAGAGAGGGCAACATAACAATATGACATTCGAAGAGCTGGTGGCCCTGGTCCGGTCAGGCAACACGTTGGCCGTGCATACCGACTCGCGTCGGGTGCACGAGGGAGATGTCTTCGTCGCCGTCAAGGGCACTGAATTCGACGGCCACGATTTCATCGACCAGGCCCTTGCCGGCGGCGCCAGGTACATCGTCTGCCGGCAGCGCCCGCAATCCGCAAGAGGGGGCACGTCGAACGAATGGATAACGGTTGATGATTCGACGGAAGCGGCGGCAATTCTGGCGCAGGCGGCGCATGGGAATCCGGCGTCGCAACTGACGAGCCTGGCGGTCACCGGGACCAACGGCAAGACAACGGTTGCCTTCCTCGTTCGCTCGTGTATCCAGCAGGCCGGCCACAAGTGCGGCCTGATCGGTACCGTCATTTACGATACCTGCTCGGGCCGCAGTTATCCGGCGCCTTTGACAACGCCGGACTACCTGGAGATCGCCGCCAGGCAGGAAGAAATGGTCAAAAACGGCGCGACGTATATGGTTATCGAGGCCAGCAGTCATGCCCTCTCCCAAAACCGCCTGGCACAAGTCCCCTTCGAAGCCGCTGCGTTCACCAACCTGGCCGGCGACCATCTGGATTATCACAAGACCACGCAAGAGTACCT
>DATKWR010000370.1:0-2523 GCA_035529475.1 Sedimentisphaerales bacterium
ACCCGTGCACGATGCAACTTGCTTTTTAAGAGCTTAACAAACATAACCACTGAATTTCACTTAGACGCCAGTTTGAAATGACGCAAACGGAGTATTATATGCAACTACCGGCCTGCGTCCACTAAAATGTTGTCGATCAGCCGGGCGGGGCCGAGCCTGACCGCCACAGCAACCAGCGTCTTCCCCGCGGTTCTCTCGACCGTCTCAAGCGTCTCAGCATTCACGACGCTGATATACTCGATCTCCATAGACGGGACCTGCTGCAAAACCTCTCGCATCCGGGCGACGATTTGCTGCGTCTCGGTCGTGCCGGTCTCAATCATCTTGCGGCAGACCTCCAACGAGTGGAAGATTGCCGTAGCATCCTCCTTCTGTTGCTTGCTGAGGTATTGGTTTCTGCTGGAGACCGCCAGCCCGTTCGGTTCCCGCACGGTCGGACAGACGACGACCTCCAGCGGCATGTTCAAATCGCGGGCCATCCGCTTGATCGCGATGGCCTGCTGGGCATCCTTCTGGCCGAAGTAGGCGACATCGGGGCCGACGATATTGAACAGCTTGGCGCAGACGGTCGTAACGCCTCGAAAATGTCTGGGCCGACTGCGGCCGCACAAAGGCTCGGGCAGCTTCTCCACTGTCACCCACGTAAGATTCTCATCCGGATACATTACAGCAGGGGCGGGGGCGAAAACCACATTCACGCCGGCTTTTCGGCAGATCTCCAGGTCGGCTTCGAGAGGCCGGGGGTATTTCTCAAAATCCTCGCCTGGGCCGAACTGCGTCGGATTGACAAAAATGCTGACGACGACGAAATCGCAATCGTTCCCCGCCTCTTCGATCAGCGAGACGTGCCCCACGTGCAGTGCGCCCATCGTCGGAACCAGGCCGATCCTTTTGCCCCTGCGGCGGGCGGCCTTCACCATGTCTCTGATTGATTCGACTGTGGTTGCAGCTTCCATTCTTAGAATCCCGATCGGACTTGCCATCGCTCGCCGGACGAAGCAAGCCGCAGCTATCGATTCTACGATGTTGCAGATTGCATTGCGCCGCCGGCGGAGGCGAATTGGTCTGCCGTATAATAACTTATCTGGCGGGCCAGATGCTCAACGTTCGTCGCCTGCGACGTCGATATGCGAATGATGGGGCACGCTCTCCATCCCTCGAAGAGCTTCTCGTAATCGTCATCCAGCCCCTGGAGAAACGCCAGCTCGATTTGCTGTTCGTATGGGCGATTCCTGTTGTGGATCCGCTCCAGGCAATTGGCCGCCGGGTCCCGCATGTAGATCAGCAGAACCGGCGCCGCGACCTTGGCCGCAAACATCGGATAAATCTCTTCGTAAAGAGCGAGCTGTTTGGCATCGAGCAGACGCCGCGCATAGATCATCTCCTTGTTAAAGACGTAATCGCTGATACAAAGCTCTCCCTCTGCGAGCGCATCCGCGGCCAACTGCTTGGCCCTGCTGGTCAGGAAATACAACTGCGAATCCAGGGCCAGCTCCTTCCTTCCGGCATAGACCTCGGGCATGAAAGGATTCGTATCGTAGGGTTCGAGGAATACTTCGAAGCCGAGCCGGGCCGCCAGCTTCCTGGCCAGCGTCGTTTTTCCAACGCCGATATTGCCCGCGACACTGACAAGCTGAGGCGCATCGGAACTGATGGCAAAATCCAGACCGCCCAATCGGCCGGCCAGCTCACTGACCGATTCGTTCATAACCGGATGGATCAGGTTCGGGTTGAGCTGACAGAGACCCTCGAGCACGAACGAACGCAGGTGCATCTGTGCGTGTGGCACGGTCAGCTCGGGCGCAGCATTGATAACCTGATCGCCGAACAGCAAAAGGTCCAGGTCAATCGGCCTGGGCCACCATTTTCCGTGCCGGACCCTGCCCAGCGCTGCTTCAATCTCGCTGAACATTCTGCGCAGCTCCTGCGCGGTCAGGCTGGTCCTGACCTCGGCGACGGCGTTGAGATACTCCGGCTGGTCGGTCGAGGCCAACGGAGGTGTCTCGATGATGTCGCTCAGCCGGCCGACCGCAATCTTGCCGCTGCCGGCGAGCATCTTGACCGCCCTGTCGATGTTGCTCTTCCTGTCACCCAGGTTGCTGCCCAATCCGATATATGCCGTCGTCTCTGCCATCAGGAAATCGCCTTGATTCGTTCGAGTGCCTCTTTGACGTTCTCGGGCTGGCCAAACGCCGTCAGTCTCAGGAATCCCTCGCCCGCCGAGCCGAAGCCCGCGCCGGGCGTGCTGACCACGTGCGCCTCGTTCAGCAACCTGTCGAAAAACTCCCATGAGCCTACGCCGTCGGGAGTCTTCACCCAGATATACGGGGCGTTGAGGCCGCCATAGACGGTATAGCCGATTTCGCCGAGCGTTTGGCGGATAAGCTTTGCATTGCCCATGTAAATATCGATGGTCTTTTTGACCTGCTTGCTGCCTTCGTCGGTGTAAATCGCCGCCGCCCCGGCCTGCGTGACGTAGGAGACGCCGTTGAACTTCGTGCAGTGCCGCCTTTTCCAAATCGG
>DATKWR010000371.1:0-8352 GCA_035529475.1 Sedimentisphaerales bacterium
TTCAACAGGACCTCACCATCCTTGGGATGCGGGCAGTCAATTTCACGAATTTCGGTTTTCCCGGGTTCCGTTAAGTATAGAGCTTTCATGCGCTCCTTTCACTGTCTGACTTGGGAATATTGTTTTCAGGCCTGCCTTCAAACCACATTCTGTTCTTCACGGGATTGCAGATTTCCAGAACTCTTTCCAGCAATCCATCCGGAATCTTGAAGTTCAGGACCTTGATGTTTCTCTCGATATTCTTGAATTTGGACATCCCCACAATAGTTGTGGCAATATCGGGATGGTCAAGGGCATACCGGTTTGCCACATCACCGAGGTTGACTCCATATTCTTCGCACAGAGCAAGAAGTTGCGACTGAACGTCCTTGACCTCCTGGGGTGAACGGTGCCATTCGGGAATCGGCGAATCGGAAAGGATCCGTTGCAGCAACGGTGAAGCATTTATCAGACCAAACCCCTTTTCTTTGGACATCGGGACCAGCTCGTCATTGATTTCGTCTTCCAGCAAATTGTAATGGGCCCAGGAGAGCACGGTATCCACTTCAACCTCGCGCGCTATGGCCGCAAGGTATCTGACGGGAAGACCTGTAATACCGAAGAATCTGGCTTTCCCCTGTTCCTTTAGTTTCAAAGCTGCGGGAACGGCCTCGTTGAGCACCTGTTCCTTGTCCACGAATTCTACATCATGCAGTTGATAGACATCCACATAGTCGGTCTGTAAACGCTGAAGGGATTCATCAATACTGGTTAGGATCCGATTGTAGCTGAAATCGAACTTATCCACATCATATCGGCCGCATTTGGTGGCCAGAAAAATGCTGTCTCTCCTACCCTTCAATGCCACACCCAAACGCTTTTCCGCCAGCGTCACGCCGTACATGGGGGCCACATCAAAATAGTTAATGCCGTGATCGATCGCATAATGAACCGCCCGGATTCCCTCCTCAGGATCAGCCGGATCGAACACGCCACCCAAAGGCGAGGCGCCGTAGCTAAGAATCGAAACCTTCATTCCTGTTTTGCCCAATGTTCGGTATTCCATCTTCTTGTGCTCCAATTAAGTAATCTGAAATCGTCCAGTTTAACCGGCCAAGAATACGCTTTTCTATGTACGACGTCAGTAATCGTACAGAATTCTCTTGAATAATCAAGAACCAGGTTGGTTCTTGAGGACTTTCAGGTTTTGTGGTTGCGTGAGAATCTCGCTTTCAAACCGACCAGGGAATTCTGAGAGACTCGTGGCCTTCGCATAATCACATCTTTTCAAGATGCGCTATTTAAGAGGGATAATTGGATCTATCGGACAGACCTGAACTGGCTAATCAAAGCAATGGTGTTCGCGATACGGGCAGGCGAGATAGGAAAGCTCTCACAACCAGGCGGGGCGCTACGTCGGGCCTGTTCTCAGAGATGTCTGGAGTCTCGCTCAATTGCTCCACCACCCATCCTGCCCCGCGACAGCCGGGAGGCGGTTTGCATATTTGATGCGAGCGGCAATCTCCTGGTTTCCTTCTTCTCGACCAGACATGTCCCGTGTATAATGCGGGGTCAATAAACTATGTGTTGAGCAATTTCTACGGAGGTATTGAATGTCGATTCAACATCAAGCCGCAAAGGCGCTACTGTGCCTCGTTGCCGGTGCCGCCGCTTTTGTCTTTGTGTCTGACGACGTCTATGCCGGCCCCAATTCCAAGCCCATCAAAGTCCTGATTGTCGATGGATTCAGCAATCACGACTGGAAGCAAACGACTCATGTGATTCGCAAGATCCTGGAAGACGCTGGACTTTTTGATATTGAGGTATCTACCACTCCCGCTTCCCCAGATGTCCCAGGGTGGGACACATGGCGGCCCCAGTTTGGGCAATATGATGTGGTAATCCAAAACACAAACAACATAGGAAAGAATCAACTTCGCTGGCCAGGAGAGGTGGAGGCAGCCTTGGAGAATTACGTCAAGTCGGGGGGAGGCCTCTATATTCTACACTCTGCAAACAATGCCTTTTTCCATTGGCAAGAGTACGACCGCATGATCGGACTTGGTTGGCGTGGGCAAGATGGCGGCACGGCGTTGGAGATCACCGAGGATGGCAAGATTATTCGCATCCCGCCTGGAGAAGGAAAAGGTACATCTCACGGCCCCAGGCTTGATGCCGTTGTCAGAATATTGAACCGTCACCCAATCAATAATGGATTTCCAGAACGCTGGATGACTCCCTCCCTGGAAGTCTATGTGTACGCCAGAGGACCTGCTCAAAATCTGACGGTTCTGTCCTATGCCTACGATAAGGCCACTCAGAAGTACTGGCCGATTGAATGGGTCGTCCAATATGGAAAAGGTCGCGTTTGCAATTCAACCTTCGGTCATCTGTGGTCCGGTGACGTGGAGCCTGCCGGCATCCAATGTATTGGATTTCAGACCACGCTTATACGAGCAACAGAATGGCTGGCAACGGGCACTGTAACGTGGCCCGTTCCATCTGATTTTCCGACAGAAAACGCGATTTCTCTGCGAGAGAGAAAACCGGAAAGCAAGCTTCATTAACTGATACGAATTGAAGTCGAGTTATCGATGAAAGAGGAGTGCCTGTCATGCAGTTGATCAAGAGAATCGCACTGTGTTTCTTAACCACATGCTTTCTACCCCTTGTCCTGGTCGGCCATCCGTTGCCGACAGCCGCTCCGCAGGAGGTTGGGCTCTCGGGAAAGAAGCTGTCGGACACCGTGTCGGCGATGCAGAAACTTGTTGATGAACAACGCATTGCCGGCGGCGTGGTGGTAGTGGCCCGGCGCGGCAAAGTCGCGCAGTTTGAGCCCTGTGGGATGATGGACATCAAAGATCAGAAGCCGATGACGCAGGACACCATCTTCAGGATATATTCGATGAGTAAGCCCATCACGAGCGTTGCAGCGATGATCCTCTATGAGGAGGGAAAGATAAGACTGGACGATCCCGTTCACGAATATATCCCCCAGTTCAAGGGACTCAAAGTCGTTGCAGACCCGGATGCAGAGGAAGTTACTACGGTGCCTGGCGAGCGGGGAATGACCGTCCGAGACCTGATGCGGCATACGTCCGGCCTGACGTACGGGATTTTCGGCAATACAAACGTCGATAAGCTCTACCGCAAGAGCATACAACTTTCAGCGGGCGGCGAGACCCTCCAGAGCATGACCGAGAAACTGGCGACACTCCCCTTGCTATACCAGCCTGGGACCAAATGGCATTACAGTGTTTCTACTGACGTGTTAGGCCGTGTTGTCGAGGTAGCCTCAGGCCAAAGTCTGGACAAGTTTTTCGCAGAGCGGATTTTCGGGCCTTTGGGCATGGAAGATACCGCTTTCTACGTACCGCAGGAGAAAATCCAACGCTTTGCGACCAACTACGGCCCAAATCCAGGAGGCGGTCTGCGACCGATCGATAAGGCGCAGACGAGCCAATACGGCAAAACGCCCACGTTTCTCTCCGGCGGCGGCGGTCTGGTCTCCACGGCGAGTGACTACATGCGTTTTTGCCTGATGCTTCTGAACAAAGGCAAACTCGGCGACACCCGATTGCTCAAGGCCGAAACCGTCGAGATGATGACAAAGAACCAGCTTCCCGAACAGGCTTTCCCTATCGGGTCCGGCGACCGTGCGGGCGTTGGGTTCGGCTTGGGCTTTTCGGTTTGTGTCGAGCGTCGTAACGCGGCATCTGCATCGAAAGTGGGCGAGTACGGCTGGGGTGGAATGGCCAGCACACACTTCTGGATCTCCCCGGATGATGAGGTGGCCGTGGTCGTGCTCACACAGTACATACCCTACTCGGACCGGGCGGAACGAGCCGTCAAGCCGATTGTCTATGATGCGATTTTAGACGGTGCGTAGTGGACTACGCCTGTTTCAGAGGGAATCGCCAACAGTGTGGAAAACAACCAGTCGTCATGGTCGGCGTGCCAGAGGTTAACAAATCCCCGGGCCCAGCAGTTCTTTTCCTAATTGCACAGAGCGGCACGCAACGGCCCACTATGAATTACCACCGTGTTGATGCCCGGGAATTCCCCAATCTCAGCATACTCCGGTTCTTGCGACGGAGCAGAAAGTGCTGATTTCCAGATCTGAATGTTGTCCTCCCAAGATGGTTCGCCATACTGCCGAATGAAATAGGCCGCCCACTTGAGTCTGGGTGTAGCATAGGCCACCATCGTCGGAAAGAATTGCTTAAGCGTCTCTCGAAGGAGCGGATCACCAGACTCGAATGCAAAGGCGGCCATCAGGCAGAATCCGAGCCTCATCGTATGCTTCATGCGGCCGCCAGTTTGTCCAGCGCGGGTGTCAGATAGAAATCGCTTTTGGAATCTTTCCGCTTACTGTCCATTTGGACCGATGTTGCTGTGGAAGGTTGCAGTTCTGGGCTCTATGCCTTTCCCTGTAGTCTTGCGGACAAAGGGCACTTTGTGCTATTATCAGCGTCGCAGTGTGCTGGAGCACTATTTATGGCGTTATATGGGAAATGTCGGACCAAGTTAAGTTACGTCTTGATCGATCGGGATACATGCCAAATTCCCTATCCGTTCATAGGAGCATAGTATGAAATACAAGCCAATCCTCGCCGTTTGCCTAATGCTGTCCGCTCAAGTCCTTTGTGCCGGGAGTACGGTGGATGCCGTGAAGCGTAGCGGAATCAAAGGAGGGATAGTCGTACAGCTCGGCTGCGGGGACGGCAGAGAGACGGCCGACATGCTGCTCAACAGCAGTTACCTGGTCCACGGGCTGGATACCAGCGGGGACAACGTTACCAAAGCCAGGGCCTACTTGCGCTCCAGGAATCTGTACGGCTCCGTGTCGGTGGCGCAATACGACGGGAAGACCCTTCCCTATGCTGACAATACCGTTAACCTGATTGTCGCCAATACTTTGGGAGACATGCCTGCGGAAGAAGCCATGCGAGTCTTGACACCGCTTGGTGCCATGGTCATCGGCGGAAGGAAAACGGTGAAGCCCTGGCCGACGAACATCGATGACTGGCCCCAATACCTGAACAAGGCCGACAACAACGCGGTGGCCAAAGATTCCGTAGCGGGGCCACCCCGCCTAATCCAGTGGATCTCTAACCCGGTCTGGTGCCGTTCTCACATGGGCATTCCGACGATGGCCAGCGTGGTCTCCGGAAATGGGCGTCTGTTCACCGTAGAAGATGGGGCGCCGCCGGATAACCCGTTCCTTCCCGCCGCGTTTCAGATTGTCGCCCGCGACGCGTTTAACGGTAAGGAACTGTGGACCCGCAAGATCACCCGGTGGGAATCGGTGACCATGTATATTAAGTGCCAACCGATGCAGCAGCAGCGGCGCATGGCGGTGGTGGGCAACACGCTCTACTGCACGCTCGAGCTGGAAGGGCCTGTGTCCGCCCTCGATGCGGCCACCGGGGAAGTGCTGAAGGTTTACCAGAACACGACCCCCACCCAGGAAGTGGCCTATGACCAGGGCATTCTCTTTCTGAATGTCGGGGATCGGTTCAACAGCTCGGCCTACAACATCGTGAAGCTGAAGGGACAGCCCTTTGTTGAGGGAGCGGATCCCACACAGCCTTTCTACGGTGGCGGTTTCAAAGAGGGTAACGACCCGGAAATCAAGGACAAAGAGAATCCCGTCAGCGCGATTCTTGCGATTGATGCGAAAACGGGACAACCGATTTGGGCCATCCGCGATATCAGCAACTACACGGCCGGCTCACTGTCCATCAAGGGGAACTACACGGTCTATCAGGCGGCAAATGGATTGTTCTGTATCAACGCCAAAACGGGCGACAGAATCTGGGCCAAAGAGAAGAAGATTGTCAACGCACTGGGTCAGGACTCACTGACACCCGGCACTACGCCGAATACGGTTGTGATCACGGATGACAAGGTCTTTGCCGTCGAGTCAATACCGACAACGAAGATTGCGTCAAATGCCAAGGGCACAATTCATGTATATTCATTGAAAGACGGCAGAGAGCTTTGGCAGGCACCGGTTGTCGGCAATTACGAGTCCTCGGCTGACGTCTTCTATGTCAATGGAACCCTGTGGATTGGTGGGGACAATCCCACGCAGCTCGACGCGGAAACCGGGGCCGTGATCAAGAAGATTGTGCAGCAGATGACAGGCCCCATGGGCCACGACCGCTGTTACCGCAATTACATCACCGAACGATATTTCATCAACAGCAAGACGGGCGGCGCCGACTTTCTCGATCTGGAGAGCGGTACGGAATTCCCCAACCATTGGACCCGCGGCGGCTGCGGCATGGGCGTCTTGCCCGCAAACGGGCTCGTCTATTCCACTCCTTACTCATGCACGTGCAGCATGGGCGCCATGTTTCAGGGCATGAATGCGTACGCCTCCCCTCAGCCCAGCTTACAGAAGTCGAACGAACCCGTTGCCATCAAACGTTCTGTCCGGCTCCAGAAGGGGCCGGCTTACGATAAGACTACGGATTCCACCCCCGCAACTGCGGAAGATTGGCCCGCGTACCGTTACGATGGGTTCCGCAGCGGCATCACCAAGAGTCAGGTCCCCACGGCATTGAAGGTGCGTTGGGAGGCAAAGCTCCCCACGAAACCGAGTGCGGTCACCGGCGCAGCCGGGAAGGTGTTCGTTTGCGATATTGACACGCATACGCTGTACGCCTTGAACAATAGCACCGGCAAGACAGAATGGACGTTCACCGCAGACGGTCGCATTGACTCTC
This sequence comes from Sedimentisphaerales bacterium, assembly GCA_035529475.1. Taxonomy (GTDB): domain Bacteria; phylum Planctomycetota; class Phycisphaerae; order Sedimentisphaerales; family Anaerobacaceae. Next base: position 6,714 of record DATKWR010000371.1, read on the forward strand.
CTCCTGCCTATCACAAAGGCATGGTGCTGTTCGGTTCCCGTGATGGCTGGGTGTACTGCCTAAGGGCCTCGGACGGGGCGTTGGCCTGGCGATTCAAGGATCTGCCGGACAGACTCATCGGCGCTTATGGGCAATTGGAATCCACATGGCCCGTTGCGGGGAGTGTGCTGGTCCTGAACGATACACTTTACTTTGCCGCGGGTCGCTCTTCTTACCTGGACGGTGGTATCTTTGTCTATGCGATGAATCCCCGGACCGGTGAGCTGTTGAAGAGCCGCTCGTGTTACGGACCCTTTGCCGAAGAGTCAGGTTTCCCTGCTGGCGGGCATGAAGGCTTTAAGAACGATGTTCTGGTGACCGACGGTACTAAGCTCTACCTGCGCCACAAAGCCTTTGATCTTGACCTGGCGGACACCACCGGCGGCAGACACATCATTCCCACCGGCAGTTTTCTGGATGGACAGCCCCAGCACCGCACCTGCTGGACGCTGGCATCGTCGATCAGCACCGCAATATGGGGCGATATCATGGTGAGCAACGGGAAAGAATACTATGAGGTCCGAGGCTTCCCGATCTATGCGAACCACTCCTATTTTGATCCGCGGAAAAACGGTTATACCCTGTTCGCCGGCACCCTGGGTCCGCCCAACGCCTCGCCGAAAGATGCTGCGAAGAGCAGGCGAGGCGCCGAGAAAAAAGGCGGCAAAGATGGCGCTGGCAAAGAGATGTGGCGTCTGCACATCCCGATCACGGGTAAGGCCATCGCCATGGCCGGTGGTGTTCTATTCGTAGCCGGCGAGCCGATGAAATTCGACGATCCCAGTTATAAGAATTACGTGGCCGCCTACAACGGCCAACTGGGCGGCCGGCTGTTAGCCTTGTCCGCAACCGACGGCAAACCGTTGGCGGAGTACAAACTGAACGCTGCCCCCGCTTGGGATAGCATCGCCATTGCAGACAAAGCCCTGTACATCGCCCTGGAAGATGGGACGGTGCAGTGTCTGGGGCAGTAAGCGCGGAACGATGGCAGTTCGGGGCTCCGCCTCTGGATCAGACCCGGCAGAGCAAGTGAGAATGAAGCGACTCACCTGGATCGTGCTGTCGGCGGTTGCAGTGTGCGCAGCCGGGTCGCGCGGGCCCGGATCGAGTCAGCCGGGGAGATATGGGACGCCGTTGGCGTCCAGGGAGGATTGACGTTCAAGTTGGCTGCAGGGATGAAACGCTGAGAGGTCGCAGCGTGGATGCCTCAAAGAAAAATCTTTTGTGGCAACAGAGATTCCAGTGTTTGACTTTGAGCTCTTCATAGGTGTACTGAGGCAACAACTCGGCTTAGGTAACAGAAACCGTGAGTCAACACCGAGGGAATTGAAAATTGACGTCAGACGAAAGACGTTTTGCTCGGTTCTTTCTCAGAACGGTATATCAACTGTTGTTACACAGAAGCTGTTGGAGCATTCTTAGCCGGACCTGGCCGGCAGGGTCATAGGATCAGATCTTATACAGCGTTACTCCTTTCCGGGCGTTAACCGTTGAGGGCCCAGCCGGGCCGGTACTGACGGCGGAGCAGATTGTTTCCCTCTTCACTGTTAGTCACGCGCCCACGAGCACCATCGTACTCGATCTTCTTGCCGACGCGATA
>DATKWR010000372.1:0-3280 GCA_035529475.1 Sedimentisphaerales bacterium
AGAATATACAAGAACGGACGTCGCTATCGGCCTTCTGTAATTTGTCGATACAGCCACGCGCGGGCGTGCGCCCAATACCGCTTGGCCGTTCGCTCCGGCAGATTGAGAACGCCGGCCGCCTGTTCCAGCGTCAGTCCGGCGAAATAGCGGAGCTTGACCAGATCCGCCTTCACTTTGTCCATGCTCGCCAGCTTGACGAGGGCCTCGTCTAATGCGATCAGGTCTTCTGAAGGTGCTTCGAAGGCAAGCTCGGCGTCATCGAGATCGACCTTCTGTTGGCCGCCGCCGTGTTTGAGGCGGTGCTTACGGCGTGCGTTATCAATGAGGATGCGGCGCATCGCTTCGGCGGCCGCGGCAAAGAAATGGGTGCGACCGCTCCAGTTCTGGTCTTGGGACCCGACCAGCCGGATATACGCCTCGTGCACCAGGGCCGTTGCCTGGAGTGTCTGGCCGGGCGGCTCCTGCGACATCTTCGCGGCGGCCAGGCGACGAAGCTCCTCATAGACCAGGGGAAGCAGTTGGTCCGCAGCCCGGGCGTCACCCTGCTCTATTGCGGCCAAAATGCGGGTAACATCGCTCATGGGCATTATTTTTATTTGAAAACGGGTGATTTTTCAAGTATTTCTGCATAATATACGCGATACGAAAGTTCCCGTATTGCCGTTTGGGTAAGGATAGAATAAGAGGAAAGGAGTTGCTATGGAATTCAGCCTTCTGGACATTGCGGTATTTTTGGGCTTCATCGTTGCAGTGATCACAATCGGCTTGTGGAAGAGCCGGCACGAGAAGACCAGCGAAGATTACTTTCTTGCCGGCCGCGGCCTGAAATGGTGGCTTATCGGGTTCTCGCTGATCGCCGCCAACATCTCCTCCGAGCAATTGGTCGGCATGAGCGGCAACGCCGCGAGCCACGTCGGGCTGGCCATCGCCAGCTACGAATGGATGGCGGCCATCACGCTGGTGGTCGTGGCGTTCGCGTTTCTGCCCTACTTCCTGCGGGCCGGCATATACACGATGCCCGAGTTCCTCGAAGTGCGTTACAACGCGGCGGCGAGAACGATCATGGCGGTGGCGACGCTGTTTATCTACATGCTGCTGCTGGGTTCGGTGACGTATTCGGGCGCGCTGACCGTCAACACGATGGCCGGCAAGATGGGCTACGACGTCTCGATTGCCAGCGCAGCCCTGGTGATCGGCCTTATCGCGATGGTCTATGTGACCGCCGGCGGCCTCAAGGCGTGCGCCTGGGCCGATTTGATTCAGGGCAGCGCCCTGATCCTCGGCGGAGCGGTCGTCATGATTTACGCATTCAGGAAGCTCGGCGCCACGACGGATGAGGTCGCCTTCGTGGAGAACGTCAAGACCGGCGCCGTCGGATTGAAAACCTTCGCCCAGGATACCGGTGCCATCGACCGCTTCTGGCAATTGAACAAAGTGCGAATGAACATGTTCCTGCCGAGCGACGATAAGGTGCTGCCGTGCACGGCGCTTCTGCTCGGCCTGTGGATACCGAATTTCTACTACTGGGGCCTCAACCAGTACATCACGCAGAGGACGCTGGCCTCGGAGTCGCTGGCCGAGGGACAAAAGGGCATCGTGTTCTCGGCGTTCATGAAGCTGCTGATTCCGTTTGTCGTCGTGATCCCGGGCATCATCGCCTTCAATCTCTTCGCGAAGGATATGCAGAATCAATCGGTCGGCGACAATGCCCCCGTTATCGCCAAGTACATGATGGCTAACCCGAGTACGAAGCTGGTTGAGATCACACAATCGCCGAGTGAAGACGCCGTTACAGGCTGGCCGCGGGGCAGGTTCATGATTGCCGTGTACGCGGATGACACGACGCTCAAGGCCGTTAAGGCAACGAATCCCTTCGTGCTTCCTCTGACGCAGGCGAAGCTCGACGGATTGACGGTCGGTCAGTACACGGTCTTCGAATCGGACGACAAGTCGTGGAAGGCGGCGTTCCCCGAGCTGGCGGTCGAGTTGGAATCCTACAACAAGTCCGTAACGGACGCGGCGGCGTCGGCCAAAGCCGGTGTGACCAGCGAGAAATTCATCGCCTACAAGTACGACACGGCGCTGGGGCAATTGCTCAGCAGCGTTCTGCCCCAGAAGACGGGGCTGGTCGGCTTCGTGCTGGCGGCCCTGCTGGGGGCGATTGTCAGCTCGCTGGCGGCCATGCTGAACGCGGCTTCTACCATCTTCACGATGGACATTTTCAAAAAGTATATCAGCCCGAATGCGGGACAGAAAGCCGTAGTGCTGCTCGGGCGGACCTGCGTTGTGGCGTTCTCGGTCGTTGCAGTGATGCTGGCGCCGAAACTGGGCGATCCCAAGATCAGCAACAGCATCTTCACGATCATTCAGGAAAGCCAGGGCCTGATATCGCCCGGCATTCTGGCGGTATTTGTCTTCGGCCTGATTGTGCGCAAGGCCCCGCCGGTCGCCGGCGTGGTCGGGCTGCTGACCAATATCGTCTCCTACGGCGGAATGTACCTCGCCGGCAAGTACAAGATCGGGCCGGATATTCAGTTCCTCAACCGGATGGCGATCTGCTTCGGGCTGTGCCTTGCGGTCATGGCGATCATCACCATCCTTAAACCTCTGGCCCAGCCGATAGAGTTCAAGCAACAGACCAAGCTCGACCTGCGATCTTCCAAAGGAGCCAAGATAGCGGGAATCGTCGTCGTGGTCATAACGCTTGTGCTGTACTTCCTGTTCAGTCCAATTGGCCTGGCGAAATAGCCGACTTTTTCCGAGAGATGTAGAATGGAATTGACCAAAGAAGGCCAGGCGGCGCTGGAAATCATCCTGAAAGCCGCCGGAGATAATCATATCGACGTCGGAGGCGGCAAGATTCGCAGGACCTCATCGCGATTCTGCTTAGGCGTCGAGCACGGCGACTATAACGGCACCGAATTGTTCGGCGTCGGAACCGACCGCTTCATCTGGATGGCCTACAAGCCCAGCCGCAGCAAGAAGGTCAGGCTCTTCAGCGCGAACTTTCCCGACGACGGGGTCATCGAGTTCGAGCTGGGCAAGGTGCCGAAGCCGAAATCGGCCGAGATCGCCCAGACCTGGGGACGCTTTCCATTCGGCATCGACTATATCCTGCGCCGTGAAGGGTTCAAGCTCCCGCAGGGGATTGACGCCGTGCTGTATGGCAACATCCCCGGCGGCGGGATGAGCCGCTCGGCCTCGCTGAGCCTGAACCTGATCCTCTCGCTGTTCGACGCCAACGATATCGACGTGACAAAGAAAACCGACATCGTCGATT
>DATKWR010000373.1:0-4134 GCA_035529475.1 Sedimentisphaerales bacterium
TCCCGGCTTTGCCGAGGGCGAATTCACCGTTCAGGATATCACCGCTTCGGGTGCGGTTAAGCTGCTGGACCCGCAGCCGGGCTGGACAATACTCGACCTGTGCGCAGCGCCCGGGACCAAGACGACGCAACTGGCCGAGGCGACCGGCGATTCGGCGACGATCATCGCCACCGATATCGACAGCCGGCGGCTGGAGATGGTTAAAGAAAATATCGCCCGCCTGGGCATAAAGAGCGTCGATGTTGTGCCCTATCGGGAACTGCTCGATTCTAAATTCGATTGTGTTCTGCTCGACGTTCCGTGCTCGAATGCGGGCGTTTTGGCTAAGCGGGTCGAGGCCCGCTATCGCATAAGCCCGGAGGGGATAAGGGCGCTTGTGAAAATCCAAGCTGAGCTGCTCGGCACGGCGGCGCTGATGCTCAAACCTCACGGGAAAATCTGCTACAGCACGTGCAGCATTCAAAAGGCCGAGAACGCCGAGCTTGTGCGGGGTTTCCTGAGAGAGAATCCCGCCTTCGCGCTCGAATCCGAGGACCTGACGCTTCCGTCAGCCGAGGGTCTCGACCATGACGGCGGATACGCCGCGATTCTCGTCAAACGCGGAATTGACAATTAAAGAGCGTATCCGAATTGTCGTTCCCTGCCGCCTGTCATCCCGAGCGCCAGCGAAGGATCTGGGCTGAGTAGAGGAACTAACCCTAATCACGTTCGTTACCCAGATGCTTCGCCTCTCGGCTCAGCAGGACAAACGGTGATTGTGGATTCCCGCTTTCGCGGGAATGACAAGCCACGGAATCAACCATGACAGAGTTCTAATCCCACTTGGGGCCTTCGGCGTCGATCTCAGCGTGGAGTCTCGCCAGGGTCTTCTTCATCGCGGCAAGCCGCTGCGGCTCCTTTTCGGCGAGGTTGTCTCTCTCGCCGATATCCTTCCGCAGGTTGTACAGCTCGAACTGAGTCATCTCATTATCGGCGATAATCTTGTAGTCACCCTGTCGCATCGCCACGGTAAAGGGTTTGCTGAGGGCCTGGTTGTACCGCCAGTACAGCGGGACTTTGCGGTTGAGCTGCTTGCCCCTGAAGATCGGCAGAAAGCTCGTGCCGTCAATGGGCCGGTCGGTCGGCACTTCGACGCTGGCCATCTCGCACAGACTCGGCAGAACATCTGTGCCGTTGACCGGTTCGTGACAGAGCGACCCCGGCTTGACCTTTCCAGGCCAGCGCATGATGCCGGGGACGCGGATGCCGCCTTCGTAGAGATGCAGCTTCATCCCGCGCAAGGGGCCGGGCGAGCCGAACGAGCGATTCGAGCCGCGATAACGGTTCAGCGTCTCGGGACCGTTGTCACTGGTGAACATCACGAACGTATTGTCACGCAGCGTCATATCGTCGAGCGTCTTGATCAGTCGGCCAAGCTCGTAATCCATCTGCGTGACGTTGCCGTAATAAATAGCCTGCTCTTTGCCTCGGTACATGTCCATAAACTGCGGCCCCGTGGCAATCGGCTCGTGGGGAGCGTGGAAACAGACGAACAGATAGAACGGCCTGGCGCGATCGCGCTTCGTGCCGAGCCAGTCAATGGCCTCCTGCACAATCAGCGTTGAAGAATATCCCTCCAATGGGCCGACCGGCTCGCCGTTGCGGACAAAGTTCTTCGGATTCTGGTGCGTCGGGGCGGCGTTGTTTTGTGTGGAGAACCAGTGCTCGAAGCTGTGGTCGCCCGGCTGGGGCTGCTCGGGGGAGTTGAATTTGCCGTTACAGTGCCATTTGCCGCAGTGGCAGGTTGCGTAGCCGCTGTTCTTCAGGAGCGCGGCAATCGTCAGTTCCTTGCTTTGCAGATGCATCGCGCTGCCGGCGGGGATCCAGTCATAGATGCCGCAGCGCCAGGGCGTGCGTCCTGTGAGCATCCCCGACCGCGAGGGCGAGCAGACCGCCGCCGCCGCATAGCAATCGGTCAGTTTCATTCCCTCGGAAGCGAGCTTATCCAGATTCGGCGTCTTGATGTGCGGGTGACCGAAACAACCCAAGTCCCCATAGCCCATGTCGTCGCACAGTACAATCACGATGTTGGGCCTTCCCGATGCCTTTGCTGCGTTCTGCATCGGCCCAGTCGAACATCCCGGCAGAGCCAGTGAGGCGGCGCCCAGGCCAACGATTTTTAGAAATTCACGGCGTTTCATTTTGTCCATCATTGTTCCTCGATTTCGCCTGCAATCCTGCTGTGACTCGTTCGTGTTCTGGAAAGAACAGGAGCTGCGAAGAAGTAAGTAGGGCTTGCTGAACAACCCATATAGAGTCCTTAACAGATTGTGGCCTCGCCGGAACAGAGCCGTTGCTCCGATTGCGTCCGGTTGCAAGTCCGCCACGCTGCCCGATGTAAAGCCGTCCACACGGGCAAGCAAACATTAAAAACAAACAAAAGAACACTGGAGAGGAGTTTCTCCAGATTCATCACGATAAAGGACACCATGATCACGGCTTCTGAGGTTTCAGCCAATTTGGCCATGATACGATCCAGGCTGAAGCGACGCTTGCCTTGACCAAACTTGCCTTCAATGGGAATTCGATCCAGTTCATCTTGCCTTTGCATCTGTCTGGCCTGCTCCAAGTGCCTCTTGCTGGATTCGGTCACCTGCCTGGGCCTGCCAAGAGGGGAACCCGAAAGACGAATCCCATTATCTTTGCAGTAACACCGATTCTCACGCGTTCTATAGATGGTGTCGGCATGAACCGATTCCGGATAGAAACCAAAACGTTGACGATAGGCTTCGATCTGTGAGACTAAGTCGCCCGATTCATTGAAGGCGTCCCAGCTCAGCTTATCCACAAAACTGAAGCCCTCAACAAGACTCACCGAGATCTTGGCGCCAAATTCAACCGGGCTTTTGGCTTTGCCCCGAACAATAGGGCGAACCTGGGGTTGATAGATACTCACAATCCGATCCGCAATCCTGTGACTACGATTTTCGTACATCCATAACTGTTGTCGATAGAGCTCTTTGATGACCAGAACAAGACGATATAATCGTTTACTCAAATGCTTCAACAGCCCTTCTGAAGCCATGCTATCGATGGTGTGGAGATTCCGCTTGAGATAACCAAGTTGTTTGCGAATGGCCTTTCGGATCTTTGGGGGACCTGGTTTCTTCTGCTTCGCCACGGCCAGATAATCCTTGCGTAGCCTTGCGGGCTTTCTGCCGGTACGTCCGAGGTTTCTTCTTGAGACCTGCCAAAGGCTCGTGCATCCTATCGATCATCTCTTCTGTTTTCTCTCGGGCCTCATTGAGCAGCTTCAAGTCCGTCGGATAGGTAATGTCGGCGGGAGTACAGGTCGCATCCACAATGAGCTTGCCCCGGTTGGCCGTTGGAGGGGCATTCGATGAATCGTCTTGAGGATCATCTTTCTTTTTTTCGTCCCGTGCATTGAACACGATGGATTCATTGATCGTGGCCAGCGTGTCCTTATCGAATCGCTTTCGGAAATGACTCATCAGAGAATGATGAAAGGGTTCCTCATCCTTGTACTCAGGCAAACCCAGGAAGTATTGCAGGTACGGGTTCTCTCGTATCTGCTCAACGGTCTCACGGTCCGTGACGCCAAGGCGTTCCTTGATAATCAGGGCGCCCAGAGCAACGCGAGCCGATTTAGCGGGATTACCTGTGCCACTATCGGCAAAGAGGGCGGAATACTGCTGTTCAATCGCTTGCCAGGGGATTTGTTTTGAAAGAATGATCCAGCGATTGTCACTTCTGAGCTTGCCGCCGAAGGGCAGGTAAAAGTCCTCAAACTCTAACTGATAAGGATTGTTTGTGCGATACATCTGCAACCTCCATGTGCAAGCGTTTTGGGTGTTATTCTATAATTCCCCTTCACTTATCATACTATAATTCACCTGTATCGCACTGTAAATGTTGAACTTAAGTTTTGCACAGCAAGCCCTAAGTAGAAGAAAAAGCCTTACTTTTTCGCGTACAAACTGTTATATTAAGCTAAATTAAGGTTTTTTGCAAATGGGCGAAAATTCACCGGTAACCACCTGCATGCTGGGTCCAATTTACCGGTAGTGAGAAGTTGAAAGAGTCTTTGATGAGTAAGTTTCTGGAGCAAATCAGCAGTCCCGCCGATCTCAAGAG